>JAILIO010000160.1 GCA_024695225.1 Lachnospiraceae bacterium | reverse complement strand
TCAATATAACAAAGGAAAGGTCTGTGTATGAGAGCCTGCTTTTCTGGTTCCTTCTGGCCGCCATCATAATCCTGGCTTTTGCTGTGACCATATACCGTTATTTCAGCAGAAAGAACGAAGAACTGCTGAAGAAACAGGAAGAAGACAGGCAGTTCATCAATCAGATCATGAGAGCCTTCGCAAAATGCATAGATATGAGGGATACCCAGAACAGGGGGCATTCCTTCAGGGTGGCGTATTACACCAGGCTGCTTGCTGAAAAGCTTTCAGAGACCAGGGGCTATACGGAGGAACAGATCGAAGAGTTTTACAATATAGCTCTCCTCCACGATATCGGAAAGATCGGCATCGAGGACAAGGTGCTGAACAAGACTGAAAGGCTTAATGACGAAGAATTCCTGATAATGAAGACCCATGCCGCCAAGGGCGAGGATATGCTGAAGGGCGTAAAGGTCCTGAGAGATTTTGCCATTGGCGCAGGCTATCACCATGAGCGCATGGACGGCAAGGGTTATCCCCATGGGCTTAAAGGGACTGAGATACCGGAGGTTGCCCGTGTCATAGCCGTTGCCGACACATTCGATGCCATGTATTCCACCAGGCCATACAGAAAACAGCTGGAACTCTCTGTGGTGCTGGAGGAACTCAAGCGGATCAAGGGAAGCCAGCTTGAGGGAGAGGTGGTTGACGCCATGCTGAAGCTTGCGGAGGAAGGAAAGCTTGACAAGGAAAAGGCCGATGCCAGCGCTGTAGATGCACCTGAAACAGATGCGGACAACAGTTCAAAAGGGAAATGCGGCAATGAAAACTCCGTTGTATCTGACTCCGACAGCGGGGATGAGATGGATGAAGACAGGAAGTTTTTAGATGATCTTGGCCTGGGAGGTCCCAAAAAATAAAGACTCCGGACAGGCCGGATACACAGGGAGGGCAAAATGAACTTAAAGATATCTTCATTCCTGGGAAAAACTGAAGCAAAGCAGGATAAACCGGAAAAATCCCTGCATCCCATGCTTCTCATGTGCATAGTGGTGATGCTGTGCGCCGTATTTTCATACATAATACCCGCAGGTGAGTATACCCGGGTCATGGATGAGAGCATAGGAGCGGAACTCATAGACCCCGACAGTTTCACATATATCGAGAGAACCCCCACAACCCTAATGGGTCTTTTGGAATCCCTGACTCTGGGGCTTCAGAATGCCTCGTATATAATCTTTTTCCTTTTCATAATCGGGGGCATGTTCTCCATACTGAACGGCACCGGGGCCCTTAACGTGGCTGTGGCAAACATGCTTAAAAAGCTTAAGGGTCATGAGATCCTGCTGATCCCCATACTCATGGTGTTCTTCGGCAGTGGGGCTGCATTTCTCGGGAATTTTGAGGAATTTCTGGCCTTTGTCCCCCTGATACTGGCCATATGCATAACCACAGGTTACGATTCCCTGACGGCTGTCGGTATTATCTTCATGGCAGCCACTGCGGGATACGGGGGAGCTGTGACAAATGCATTCACTGTGGGTATAGCCCAGCAGATAGCAGGGCTTCCCGCATACTCAGGGCAGGGCATAAGGCTGATACTTTTGGGGATCCTGGAAGCTGCTTCCATAGCATACGTGATGATCTACGCCCGTCTTGTGAAAAAGACCCCCAAGATAAGCGAAGCCTATTCCTACGATCAGAAATACAATAAGGGAAAAAAGATAGACCTCGATAACATCCCTGTCTTCTCCGCAAGACAGATGCTTGCTCTCATCATTTTCATAGCAGGCATCGGATTCTCTGTCTGGGGGGTCATCGTAAAGGGATATTATATCGATGAACTGTCGGCGGTCTTTCTCGCCACGGGGATCCTGGCAGGAATTGCCGGTGGACTGAGGCCGGGGGAGATATGTGAAAGATTCATAAAGGGCTGCCAGGATATGCTTTTCCCCGGGATAATGA
This sequence comes from Lachnospiraceae bacterium, assembly GCA_024695225.1. Taxonomy (GTDB): domain Bacteria; phylum Bacillota; class Clostridia; order Lachnospirales; family Lachnospiraceae; genus JAEELB01. The sequence goes on along the minus strand of JAILIO010000160.1, from coordinate 12,771 downwards.
TAGGGCTTGCAAACGCAGCCATACACATCCTTGAGGAAGCAAATGTTATGGACACCATCCTCCACGGGCTGGACGGGCTCATAGGGGATGCGCCCCACGCCCTTATGGCGTGCGCCATGTTTATCGCCCACGAGATACTGAATGTGATTGTTCCTTCCGGCTCCGCCCAGGCTAAGCTCACAATGCCGCTTATGATACCCCTTGCGGACCAGGTGGGACTGAGCCGTCAGGTGGCTGTCATCGCTTACCAGCTGGGGGATGCCTTTACAAACATCCTGTCCCCCACAGGGGGAGAGATACTCGCAGCCCTGGCCATATGCAGGGTGCCATTTTCCAAATGGGTCAGGTTCCTGCTGCCACTTTTCCTGATATGGTGGCTGATAGCGCTGCTGTTTCTGGTGTTCATCACCCAGATGGGGATATAGGGCAGAGTGCCACGGCTCTATTGTTTAGTATGTGTGTTTTGTGGTAGAATGACGAATTATGAAAGGTGCAAGTATGAATAATGAGATATTGCACACCCCTGACGGTGTGCGTGACATATACGGCGAAGAACTGAAATTCAGAAGGGGCGTGGAAAATAAGATCCTCAAGGCCATGGAGAACAGCGGTTATGAAGAGATCATGACCCCATCCTTTGAGTACTTTGATGTATTCTCCCGGGATATAGGGACAATGCCCTCCAGAGAGTTTTATAAGATGGTGGACAGAAACGGGGACACCCTTGTGTTCCGTCCCGATTTCACCCCTTCAGTTGCCAGATGCGCCGCCAGGTATTTCCTGAACAACAAGGATACAGAGCTTCCGCTCAGGTTTTATTACTGCGGGAATACCTTCAACACCACCCGCCCTCTGATGGGGAAGCCTTCGGAAGTCACACAGACCGGGGTTGAACTTATAGGCGCAGGGGACGCAGCATCTGATGCGGAGATCGTGTCACTGCTCGTACGGTGTCTTATGGATGCGGGACTTGAGAAATTCACGGTGAGTCTCGGAAACGCATCCTATTTCAAAGGACTCTGCAACGAAGCAGGACTCAGCGAAGAAGATGAACTGTCTCTGAGAGACCTGATCTCCGGCAGGAACTGGTTTGCCGCAGAGGATCTTTTGTCTGATCTCAAGGTTCCAAAGGTGGTTCAGAAACAGCTCCTGAATGTGATAGATCTCTCCGGAAACACGGAGATCCTGGGAAAGGCCTCAGAAAACGCCGGAAACTCATTTTCTGCTGAGGCTGTGAACAGACTTAAGGAGACCTATGAACTGATAGACGGAGACGAGCTCAGGCATTTCGTATCCTTCGATCTGGGGCTTCTCAGCCGTTACAACTATTATACCGGCATCATTTTCAGAGCATACACCTACGGGGTAGGTGATGCCATCGCCATGGGAGGCCGTTATGACAGGCTTCTTGGAAAATTTGGAAAGGACTGCCCTGCAACGGGCTTTGCCATAGTGCTGGACGATGTGATCGCAGCGCTGAGGAAAAGGTGACCATATGTTTTCAGACGACAACAGATATCTGACTATAGCCATCGGAAAGGGGAGGCTGGCCCAGAAGACCGCCGAACTGTTTGAAAAGATCGGTGTCGGGACCGGCGGAATGTCGGAAAAGGGGACCAGAAAGCTTATATTTACCGACGAGAAGGACAGGATAAAGCTGTTTTTGGCAAAACCCTCTGATGTGCCCACCTTTGTTGAATACGGGGCAGCGGACATCGGAATAGTCGGGAAAGACACCATACTCGAGGAAAGCCGGCAGGTCTATGAGGTGCTGGATCTGGGTTTTGGGGCCTGCAGGATGTGCGTCTGCGGTCCTCCGGAAAATGCAGAGCTTTTAAAGCATCACCAGCAGATCAGGGTTGCCAGCAAGTATCCAAACATAGCAAGGGATTATTTCCACAACAGAAAAGATCAGACAGTGGATATAATAAAGCTTTCGGGATCGGTGGAACTGGCGCCTTTGGTCGAGCTTGCGGATGTCATAGTCGATATAGTGGAAACCGGGTCAACACTTAAGGAAAACGGGCTTCAGGTTTTGGAGGAAGTGTGCCCCCTGTCTGCAAGGGTGATCGTAAACCGTGTGTCGATGCACATGGAAAGCGCCAGGGTGAGAGAACTTATTACAAAAATGAGAAAAGAGATATACAGAGATGAGTGATAAACTTTTGAACATAGAGGAACTGAATGAGAGCTCCCGGGACAGGATACTGAAAGAACTGCAGAACAGAGGCAGCGACAGGTTCCTTCCAAAATACGAGGACACCGTGAAGGCGATCATTCAGGACGTCAGGGAGAATGGCGACGAGGCTCTTTTCAGGTACACAAAACAGTTTGACAGATGGGATATAGATCCTTCTAATATCCGTGTCACCGAGGAGGAGATAAAGGAGGCTACAGAATCCCTTGACAGTGATTTTATTGCCGTAATGAGGGAGAGCGCAGACAATATCCGTTCTTTCCATGAAAAACAGAAAAAGAATACCTGGATCGATGTGCAGGACAACGGGTCCATCCTGGGACAGAGAGTGATCCCCCTTGAGATAACAGGGGTATATGTACCCGGAGGAAAGGCTGCATATCCATCAAGCGTTCTCATGAACATAATCCCCGCAAAGACCGCAGGGGTTGGCCGGATAGTCATGTGCACCCCGGCCGGGGCTGACGGGAAGGTGAATCCCGGAACCCTTGCAGCTGCTTCCATAGCAGGGGCGGATGAGATCTACAAGGTAGGGGGAGCCCAGGCTATTGCCGCCATGGCTTATGGCACCTCATCCATACCCAAGGTGTGCAAGATCACCGGACCCGGAAATATCTATGTGGCTCTGGCAAAGAAATTCTGTTTCGGAGATGTGTCCATAGATTCCGTTGCAGGACCTTCCGAGATACTTGTGCTCTGTGACGACAGCGCAGATCCGGGATTTGTGGCCGCAGATCTGCTGTCCCAGGCGGAACACGACGAGATGGCAGCCGCCGTCCTTGTGACCACGAGCAAGAGAGTCGCAGAGGGCGTTATGGAATGCATTGAAGGATTCCTTAATAAACTGGACAGAAGGGAGATCATCGAAAGTTCTCTCAGGAATTACGGGCATATTTACCTTTCTCCATCACTGGATGACGCCATAGATGCTGTGAACGCATGGGCGCCGGAGCATCTGGAGATACAGACTGTCGATCCCTTTGAGACCATGTCCCGCATAAAAAATGCAGGAGCAGTGTTCTTAGGCCCCTGGTCATCTGAACCTCTGGGGGATTACTGGGCAGGACCAAACCACATACTTCCCACCGGGGGAACTGCCAGGTTCTTCTCACCCCTGTCCACAGATGATTTTATCAAGAGGTCCAGCATTATTTACTATTCTGAGAAAGCGCTCAAATGCGCACATGAAAAGATAGAACTGTTTGCGGAAAAAGAAGGGCTCAGCGCCCACGCAAATTCAATAAGAGTAAGATTTGAAGATACAGGAGATGACAAGAGATGAGCAGGATTTCTGAAGTAGCCAGAAAGACACTCGAGACAGATATAGTGATCTCCGTCGATCTGGACGGCACCGGGAAAGCTGATATCGATACGGGCATCGGTTTTTTTGACCACATGCTGAATTCATTTTCCAGGCATTCAGGTTTCGATATGAAGGTCAGAGCCAAGGGGGATCTCTATGTGGATCAGCATCATACCGTGGAGGATACGGGTATAGTTCTGGGACAGACTATTCTGAAGGCTTTGGGAGACAAGGCCGGGATCAACAGATACGGGGACTGCATACTTCCCATGGACGAAGCACTTGTGCTGTCAGCGGTGGATCTGTGCGGACGTCCTTATTTCTGCTATGACGCGGATTTCACGGGGACGCCTCTTATAGGTGCTTACGATTCCTCCCTTACGAGGGAATTTTTCTATGCAGTCTCTTATTCAGCTGCCATGAACCTGCACATAAAGGTTTTGAATAACGGAAATGCCCATCATGTGACAGAAGCCATGTTCAAGGCTTTTGCCAGGGCCATGAACCAGGCTGTGAGCGTGACAAGGGGAGACGCCATCCCCAGTACGAAAGGAGCCCTGTGATGACTGATAATGAAATGCTTTATAAAAAATATGCTCCGGAGCGCGGGATCATTGTGCTTTTGATGAAAGATAACGCCTCCGTTGACGACGTTATCTACACGGTGAGAAAGTACTCCCGGGATTTCGGAGGGACCGTGTTTGCCGGGGGGAAACTCACAAATATCGATGAAGTAAAGCACATGATTTACGCAGGCTGCGAAAGGGCAATATTTGATATAACACAGCCGGATACCTTGAAAGAACTTCCCGAAGCGTACGCCAAATTCGGTGTCGCAAGGCTTTGCGTATATGTGCCCGAGGGTTATGCCGTCAGGGATTCCCTGTTCAGGGCATCGGAACATGTCTCCCTCTTTTTGACCGACAGCGAGGAGAGCGCAGAGCTTATAAATGATATCACCGGGGTTGACTGCGAGATCCTTACGGATGTGCCGGAGGAAAATGAGAAAGCGGCAGATGTGGCAGATGAGATCCTGAGGAACAATCAGAAGTACATCTCAGACGCTGTAAATTCAGTCATTTCTTCGGGGAGCGCTGCAGATATGAGATCTGTTGTGGAAGATGACTCTTTTGATGACTACATGGAAGAGTCCGAAAACCCTGAGGAGGAAGATTACGACGAGTTCTCAGACGAGCCTTTTGACGGGTTTATCGAGGATATGGATATGCCTGAGATAAAGGGTGAAGCTCCTGAGGTAAATGATGAGACCGGAGTAGGGACTGAGATTCCTGCGGGGAACGATGTGACTCAGATCCAGACTGAAACTCCCGAGGGAAACCATGTGTCTGAGATGCAGGCCGGTGTTCCCGATGCGGATAATGTGTCAGGTATTCAGGGTGAGGTACCTGAAGGAAACGATGCCTCTCAGATGCAGACTGAAGTACCTGAAGGAAACGATGTCTCTCAGATGCAGACTGAAGTGCCCGAGGGGAACGATGTGTCTGAGATGCAGGCACTTGAGAGAGGCGATATATCCGGAATGCAGGTTTCCGAAGACATGCACGAGATCACACTGATCCCGGAAGACGATCCCGGATTCAGGGTGGAACCTATAGCTGAGATAAAAACCTGGGTCCCCAAGCCTGTTGCCGACAGCAATATCACCTGGGCAGATCTCATAAAGAATGACGCAGGTCTTATCCCGGTCATAGTGAGGGATTACGAGAACGACGACCTTCTCATGATGGCCTGGATGGATGAAGATGCCTACGAAAAGACTCTTGAAACCGGATATATGACCTATCATTCAAGGAGCAGGAACGCCTTATGGGTAAAGGGTGAGACCAGCGGCCATTATCAGAAACTGGTCTCTCTCACTGCTGACTGTGATCTGGACACTCTGTCCGCCCAGGTATACCAGACGGGTGCTGCCTGTCACACCGGAAACCGGTCCTGTTTCTTCAATGTGATCAGAAAAGCCCCGGGTGCGGATGACAAGGAGACTGATGAAAAGCCTAAGGATACCGTTTCCGAGGTTGAAACCGGTGAAAACGGACAGATCTTTAAAGAGGCTTTGGAAAGCATAAATACAAGCAATACATTCGCGGGAGATGTGCTCCTCAGAGACCTTATGGTCATAAATGACAGAAAGCAGAATCCTGCGGAAGGCTCTTACACCAATTATCTCTTTGACAAGGGCATCGACAAGATCCTTAAGAAGGTGGGGGAAGAAGCCAGCGAGATCATCATTTCCGCAAAGAACGGGGACAATGATGAAACGGTTTATGAGATCGGAGACTTCTTATATCATCTGATGGTCCTTATGGCAAATGAGGGCATCACCTGGGAAGATGTGTTCAGGGAACTTGAAAACAGGGAAAATGACAGACAGAGCTCATGATGGCACGATCGTCATCACCCATGTAAAGAAAAAGATGATCTGCTGCCTTGTGAAAGGCAACAGGGTAGAACGGATAATACGCGTAAAATCCCGTGATCCCAAAGCAGTGCCGGGAACGGTGCTGACCGGTACAGTCAGAAAGATGATACCGTCCATCAATGCGGTCTTTATTGATACAGGCTGCGGACAGGACGGATTCATCCAGCTCAGGAACAAGAACGACACCCGTGGACTCATCGGAAAGGGATCCAAAAAAGATGCGGTAAAGTGCGGAGACATGATGCTTGTACAGGTGGAATCACCCCCTGCCAGGGGAAAGCCCATGGATCTGACACGATCTTTAAGCCTTTCCGGCAAATATTCCGTCGTAAGGGACGGCTCTCCCGGTCTTCATTTATCAAAAAAAATACCCGATGAATGGAAGGACGCAATATCGGGGGACAGGGAACTGAAGGCTGCTGCCTCTGAGTTTTCTGTGGTCATAAGGACCAATGCCTGTCCTGATACGGGGTTTTCCGATCATATGAAAGCAGTCACCCTGTCTGAGATCAGGGACCTTTCCGGCAGATTAAAGACCATAAAAAAGACAGCCGAAACCCGTGTAAGCGGAAGCATCCTCTATGCTCCGCCGAAATCTTATACATCATTTCTCTATGATATAAGGGATGACGAGTATTCAAAGGTGATCACGGATATACCGGATGTTTACAGGGATCTTTTGCCGGTGCTCAGGGAATCGGAAATGGAACCCGAGTTCTTTGAAAACCCAAAGATACCCCTTTCTTCCGTATATGACCTTGAAAAGAATATAAAGGAACTGCTTTCGGAAACGGTTTATCTTAAGTCCGGAGGCTCTGTTGTGATACAGCAGACCACAGCTCTCTGCGCAATAGATGTGAACTCGGGCTCAAAAAAGGGGATGGGGGACAGGCTGGAATCCTTCAGATCCGTAAATATGGAGGCTGCACGGGAGATAGCCCGCCAGATCATAGCGAGGAACCTATCCGGCATCATCCTGGTGGATTTTATTAACACCGGTTCCGAAAGCGGAAATGAAGAAATGCTGGAATATATGAGAGGATGCCTTTCAGATGACCCGGAAAAGGCTGAATGCGTGGATATAACTGAACTGGGACTTATGGAGATCGTGAGAAAGAAATCCTTGCCCCCTTTCTCCGAACAGTTTGAGGGCTGAATATGGATCCTGCAAGAAAGAAAAAGATCCTGCAAAACGGTATAGGTACAGTTAACTATGCCAGGGATCATGAAAGATTTATAGAAGAATCATTGAGGAAAGGGGCTGATCCCGAAAAGCTCCTCGAGATCCATGAACTTAAGCTGTCATGGATGCAGCACGAAAGACTGGTCCATTTTCTCGTCACCATGCTCACTGCGATCGGGGTTTTATTATCCGTCATCATGTATATACTGCTGGACAGTACGGTAAAAATCGCTGCCCTGGCGCTTATGATACTGCTTCTGATACTTCTCATCTGTTATATGGTCCATTATTATCATCTGGAGAATACGGTCCAGCTCTGGTATGCCTACGACGACGAGATCCGTTCCCTTACAGAATCGGACAAAAGTACTGAAAGTGACCGATAAATCGTAAAATATCCATATAATGGTTGCTTTTTAAAAAAGATTTGTTACAATACACATTGTTTTAGGCGAAGACGAGTGAGTATTGCTTTTATTTGAAAAAGCAACAAGGAGGAAAGTTATGAAAAAAAATCTGAAGAGGATCTCAGGCGCAGCGCTTGCGGCATGTATGGCGCTGACTATGTGTGCCTGCGGGTCAAAGGAAACACAGACTGTATCAGAAGCTCCGGCTGAAACTGTGGCTGAGACACCGGAAACTATGGCTGATACAGAGGTATCCGTCGAAACAGCACAGGAAACCGGTGATATGACTGTTTCACAGACAGAAGAAGATGAAGACACTGATGAGATAAAGTTCCCTTCCATGGGAATGAGCGTTGTTGTGCCGGATGCATTATTTGAATGCATAGGACATACCGAAAATGTTATGGCAGGCGATGAGATGGGCTATAAGAGCGGATTCTGTGTGATAGAGGACATTTATTATCCTTTGAGTCCGGATGAGTATGAGGCTGCCCTGGAATCGGAAGGTGGGGTCGAGCAGTATGCGATCCTTCCCGTTGTACTGTCAATCGATAACGGCAGAGGAGCCTCTGATGCAGCTTCACTTTTGGATGCTGATGCAGGAGAGCTTTCAGAGATAGGAAAGAACGGGGATATCACCTATTTTATTTACGAAGCTGACAAATTCACTGAAGGAGTGGAAGAGTTCGACGAAGAACATAAGGAAGATTTTTACAAGTTACACGACTCGTATCTGGAAGCCTTCGGCAATGCAAAATTCTTTGAGCCTTCCCAACAGACATATCCCAGCATTGCAGGCACATCCTTTATAACAGACAGGGATTTTGTGGATCAGAATGACAAACCTTTTGACATCGCAGCATATTTTGCAGGGCATGATATCACGCTTGTTAATCTCTGGGGTTCCTACTGCGGCCCCTGTAAGGAAGAGATGCCGGATCTGGAGCAGCTGAGCAAAGATCTTGAGAGCAAAAACTGTGGTGTCATCGGTATCCAGTACGATTCTGAATTTTCGGATGAGTACCTGAACGACGGAAAAGAAGTGGTAAAAGAACTTGGCATAACCTATCCCATACTCAGAAATAACGATGCCTTCACAGATATGTATCAGATATCGGGGATCCCCGTGACGATCTTTGTTGACAACACAGGAAAGGTTGTGGGAGATGTGGTTGAAGGCGCTCCCGGATCAAATGCTTACGAGGCTTTTTCCGAGATAATCGATTCCCTTTTGAACAGTGACGGAAGCGATGCAGGGGATGCTGGATTTGTGTCCTCAGGCATAGATGAAGCTGTGAACTTGGACGATGGCGTGGGGGTTTACAGAGTAAACCTTAAGGACACAGATGGCAATCCTGTAAAGGGTGCAATGGTACAGTTCTGTTCAGACACCCAGTGCGCAATGACCCAGTCAGACGATCAGGGAGTAGCCGAGTATTCTGCAGATCCCGGAAACTACCATGTGCATATCTTAAAGCTTCCTTCAGGATATGCGCCCATAAAAGATACCATCGAAATGACAGAAGACAATACTTCCATTGACATAACAGTGGAAAAAGAATAAAATATCTACCACAAATGAGGAAATTTTTTTTGACGAGAAAGGAGACAAGATGAAACTTAAAAGAATTTTTGGAACCGCTGTCGCAGGATTACTTGCCGCTTCAGTATTTTGTACAGCATTTGCAACACCTGTACTGGCTGATGATGACGATGATTTCGATTATATCAGCGACGGTTATGATTACGATTACGATGGTGACGAAGATGTAGATGATCTGATCATCGGAATGATCATAGCAGATGCTGTCAGCCAGGCAGACGAGGAAGAGAGACAGAGAAAGGCAAAAGCGCAGGCAGCGGAGACAGAGAGACAGAAAAAGGAAGCTGAAAGACAGAGACAGGAAGCAGAACAGGCAAAGAAGAACGCCGAAGCCGCAAAGAATGCAGCAGACGCTGCACAGCAGAAGGCAGTTGCCGCTCAAAAGGAAGCTCAGGCCCAGGCTCAGGCTGCATATGTTCAGCAGCTTATGCTCCTGCAGGCAGCTCAGGCAAAGAATTCCGGTGCCATCATAAAGATGCCTAACGGTGCCGTCTTTGACGCAAACTATTATGCGGCAGCTTATCCTGATGTGGTGAAAGCTATCGGGTCCAAAGATCCCAAGAAGCTTTACAACCACTATATGAATTATGGTATCAAAGAGGGCAGGCTTTGCTTTAACCCTGCACTCGCCGCTTATTATGCAGCAGTACTTAAATAAAACATTTCCGGGTTTTTGAAGTGTTATAAGGCGGGCTGACAACGGCCCGCCTTTTTTAAAAAGAGGAGGGAAGGGATGAAAAAAAGCATACTGAAGGTTCTCGCAATGATGACCGCTGTTTCCGTCCTGACGGGGGCAGAGCTCCCGGCTCTGGCCGCTGACAGTACGGAAAACATTGCGTTGGAGAGCGTTGCAGCAGAGGATATAGCGGAAGGAAGCGCTGCAGCACAGATCGCAGATACTGAAAGCCTTTCTGCAAAAGATGAAGCTGATGAGAGCGCTGTATCAGAGGAAAGCGTTGTATCAGCTTTGGATGAAACTGCAGCAGAAGAGACAGAGAAATATAACGACATCGAATATGAAACAGTTTCGGGCACAGAGAAAGCTTCTGATGAAACTGTTATTGAGAATACAGGAAACGCCGAAGATATTCTTTTACCGGAAGGTGAAGAGGAAAACGGGAAGATAGATTTTGACGGAAGCGATGATTATTTTGAGGTAACATTAGAATATGAGGAAGTATATTACGACGGAAACCCAAAGAAGCCCGGTGCCACTGTAAAGTACAGGAAAGATCCGGAATCTGCAGATTGGATCACTCTTTCAGAGGGAACAGATTATACAATAGAATACATAAAAAATGATTACTCCAACAATACCGACCCCGGATATGCTGAAGTTGAATTCTCATGTCCCGGAAATGATATTTTCAACAAAGGGAGTTTTTCCAAATATTTCCTTATCAGATATAAGATCAGTGCTGAACAGATCGAAGTTAAGCCTGTATCAAACTATTTTACTGTTTCCAACAATGATCTGAATGGGATGACCCTGTATTTTTCTGCCTGCGTTCCGGGCGAGGAACCCTCGGATTATATCGAAGGCACCGAAGTTAAAGCCGAAGAAACCGGCAATCTCACATATTATTACAACAAGTACGGTCAGTCCAGGGTCCTTTCCCCAAACACTACCTACAGCATATATGCATCTCTTTATTCCATGGTAGCTCTGACCGGTGAATATAAAGACGAAGATGATATCCTTTTGGGCAATTACACCACCAATGCCGCAGGTGAGATCACCGGAGGTTATGCTGACGGTTATGAAAAGATAAACTTTAAGGCAACCATACTGAAAAACCAGAATATAAAATTCAGCTGGTCTCCCAAAGCAAAAGACGATCCCTCCTACAAGGACTATAAGAAATATAAGCTTTTCATGCTGGATTCTGAAGGTGAATTCAACACCCAGATCTGGCCCCTTACCAAAACAGGTACAGCTGCGGAGGCAAAGGGTTCTAAATCCGCCACCATAAAATATGCGGATGCCACAAAATTTGAAAAACCCATAGTCTGTCTTAAAGTCTATGACAAGAACGGATCTGAGATCACGACAGCTCCTAAATATCTGACTTCCATCGCACCCTATGTGTTTTATGTGAGGACAGGTAATGCGGTAAATGAACAGACCTTCTGTTATTCCGGACTCGGAGCTGATGTGAATCTGACCTTCACCCTTGAAGCAGCAGAGAAAAATAAAAATGAGATGTTTACCCTCTCATCAAATGTGCCCTCCACAGGAGCAGATTCAGTCACATATCCTCTGAACAAGAAAACCGTGATACCTGCCTTTAATTCGGCTTTCAGCGCTGAAGACAGCAAAGGCTCTCTCACAGTTGGGACAAAATATTTCTTCAGGGCAAAGAGTGTATACAACTATAAAGGAATGGCCGTGACCTCTGCCCCTTCAAATGTATTCGGAGTAAAGGCAGGCCCTGCTTCCTGCTATGTTTACAATGTATCCGGAGTAAACCCCGATACGGCAGTACATTCACATTATGATTCCTTCAGCACCTGCTTTAAGAACGGTTATGTGGAATTCGTGTCACAGGACCGCAGCGATGTTACAGATTCAAATAAATTCAGCCGTGTGGAACTTTTGCGAAGCGATTCATATTACGGAACATATAAGGTTGTAAAGAAGTATAAACCCACTGATGTGAAAAAATATACCATGACCTCGGACGGTGGAACTACTTACACTTATTACTATCTGCAATACAACAAATTCCCTCCGGAAGAAACCTGGTATTATGCCGTGAGAGCAGTGTCCAAGGCGGGAAGCGCAGCCGGTGGATATGATTACGGATGTGAGAACACAACAACCTTTGAAAAGGTGCGTGAGATAGTATCCGTTGACACCGGATCTTTTGGCATAGGTGTCTCATGGCTCCACGATGACTGTGCAAAGAAGTATTATGTATACAGAGGCACCTCTTCTCAGAATCTCCTTGATAATATGAAAATGGAGAATGCAAAGGGTGTTTATAAAAAATTAAGCGGGTCTGCTATCAAAAAGATAACTATAGAAAATGAAACCTATAAATACCATCTGTTCACGGATACCAAGGTTCAGGTGGGAGATAAGTATTACTACGCAGTGAGACCCGTGTACAATGAAAAGGTTGCAAAAGCCCAGAAGTATGATGAATTTAAGGACTATATTTTTGAAACGGGAGAGTTGGAAGCAACTGCATCAGGAGTCCAGATAAAGAAAGTGACTGCAGCCCCCTACAGCACAAAACAAATAAACGTAAAATGGTCTGCGGCCCAAGCAAAAAGCGGCAACAAGGTGACGGATTATGTGATCGAACGAAAATTAACAACAGAGGGTGTTGACGGATGGGTACCAACTGCAAAATGTTCCACAGGATCCAAGGAATTCAAGAGCCGTTCCATCCTGGATATCGTAAAAACAGGGATGACTTACCAGTACAGAGTTAAAGCTTTGTATAATAATACCGAAAGCGCATCCGACTGGGATGTGCTGTCAAGTAAAGGCAACCCTGCCTCTGCAACCGCCACGACGCTTAAAGCGGCAACCCTCGGCGTTACAAAGCAGACCGGAAGCAGCTACTGCGTAGGCGGTGTGGACAAGTCTACTGTGGACGACAAGGAGATGAACCTGGTAAATAGGGAGC
>JAILIO010000057.1 GCA_024695225.1 Lachnospiraceae bacterium | reverse complement strand
CTATAAGAGAAATGACTGCGACTATTCTTTTTCCTGTCCATTTGTTATAATTGTCATCGCTGTTATTGATTTCCATAAATTGGATTATAACTCAAATACTGAAAAGAGGAAAATGACATGTCACTGTTAGAAGAATGGAGAAACAAAGCATATTCGGATCAGACACCGAAGAATGAGTACGATGCTCTTTGGAAAGACTATTTTGAAAAGGAAAAGGGAGTTTATGAAAAACTTCTCGCAGATCCCGATACAGAGGTGAAGGGTACCGTAAAAGAACTTGCCGACAGATTCGGGCTTGATATCATGATCATGACAGGCATACTCGACGGGATAAATGATTCCCTTAAGACGCCGAATCCCATCGAGGAAATGGATGAGAACACTGAAGTATCCATGCTCTTTGACAAGGAAAGCCTTTACAAGAACATGGTGGCTGCCGATGCTCCCTGGCTCTACAACCTTCCCCAGTGGAATGATATCTTTGACGAGGACAGGAGAAAAGAACTGTACAAGGAACAGAAGAATTCAAATACCGTCAGGAGACAGGGCGCCAAGATATACCCCAATGATCCCTGCCCCTGCGGCAGCGGAAAGAAATATAAGAAATGCTGCATGAAAAAGACGGAGGTCTGATAAATATGGTCCCTGTGGAAAAAAAAGCAACTGCTTTCGCGGTTTCTCTCGTTCTTGCAGTTTCAGTTCTTTCCGGATGCGGTGAAAAGAGCACAGGTCAGGTGAGCAATTCCACCACTGTGGCTGAAAGCCAGGTGCCTGTGGAAACTGAGGGTGCAGGCGGAGTATCCGTTCAGAGCGAGATCACTTCCGGATCTTCAGAGACAGACGCAGTTTCCGATACTTCTGTTTCTGAAACCGTCCCCGGACAGATGGCTCCTGCAGTTGCGGCAGAGCTTGAGGAGACCGGACTCCCGGAATCTGTCACAGCACTGCTGTATTCAGAGACTCCCGGAGGGATCAGTCTTTCACTGATGATGGTGGGAGAGGAAGAAGGGCGTTTTACAACAGATGGAAGCTATACCATAAAGCATTACGATGAGGACAACTGTTTCTGGTGCGATATAGCCTGTTCGGGAACAGATGCTCCGGCTTTTGGTAATTATACCCTGGACAAGGACAACAGGATAGAAACTGACATAGACTGGAAAGGGAGTTACGGCATGCTGTCTCCCGGCATATACAGATTCTGCTCATCTCTTTCCGGCCCCACAGGCATAGGTTACACCTACGGGGAAACCTTCCTTTTATCCGGCGATGATGAAAATGATGGCGATGAGATGCCGGCTTATTCATATTCCGGGGATGATCCTGTTGAACAGGCTATAACTGAGTATTTTTCAGGTTCAGGAATGTATGAAGTGTCCGGCAATTCGATAGATGTCGTATCTCCTGTGATATTCAAGACTGAGGAAAAGGGAGATGAGACTTTGATCTGGGGAACATTTTGGAATGTGATCCTGAAAAAACAGGGGAAGGTACTGTACAATGTGGCCGGAGGGGAGAACAGCGGTGTCCTTCATCTTGTAAAGAAATCCTCCGGGTATTCCGTAAAATCTTTTGACAGGGTTCAGGATGGATCTGATTATGATCCCAGCTGGAAAGAAATGTGCGGGGATGATGAGAAAGTATATTCAGCCCTGTATTCGGATGAAACCAGGCAGAAGATCGATGAAAAGACAGTCGAAATGATCAGACAGTATACAGCTGTAAACGATATACAGGTAACGACCCTTTATTTTACCGGACACGAGCCTGTGGTTGTTAACTGAAACATAAAAACGGATCTGATCTTACTGGGAGGTTTTGACGAGATACGCCCTTACAGGCGCGCCGTCGAGACCTTCCATTTTTATGGGAGCTGCGGAGAGATAGTATTCACCGTCTTCCACATTTGAGAGATCCAGATTCTCCAGTATCACGACGCCGTTTGACAGGAGAGTCTGGTGGATAAGGGTGTCTCCTATGCTGGAGTTTTCCGTGCCGGTCAGCACGATCCCTATGTCCTTCATATATTCTGCAGCTTCAGGGGATATTCTCCGGCCGCCCTTGAAAAGGATCCTGTTGGAGGCCTCGCCGGAAGCCATGATCTCCATGCGGCTGATAAATTCAGGAGTTATATCATCCTCCGCAGTGCATACTATGCATCTGCCTGTACATCTGGTGAGGGAAAGCTGTTCCACTGTCTGTCCGTTCTCTATAAAATGTGAAGGTGCGTCCAAATGAGTTCCTGAATGGGAACCGATAACGATCCTTGTAAGGGAGCATTCATCGCCTGCTGCCACAGACGAAACGGGGGTGATGCCGGGCTCAGGATCCCCGGGATACACTGGGCATGAGAACAGCTCCCTGGATATATCGATTATGCCTGTGCCGGAGAATAAAGACGCAGACTCTGATGAAGTGTTGCCCACAGCCTCGATGAAACCGGCGGTGATGATACCTGTAGGTATGGCCACCACACACATGCCAAGGAGTGTTATCACTATCGCTATGATCTTTCCCAGGACGGTCACTGGGTATATATCACCGTAGCCTGTTGTGGACAGGGTGGAAACCGCCCACCATAGCCCGGAAAATGCGTTTTTAAAGAGTTCAGGCTGTGCTGTGTGTTCCGCGTAATACATCAGAATGGATGATGCATACATGAGCATGAATACCAGGAAAACGGATGCAAGGATCTGGGAAGCTTTCTTTTTCAGAACTCCGGTTATGAGGGTAAGGGGATCCGAATAGCGGTTTATATGAAACAGCCTCAGTATCCTCACCACACGGACCAGCCTGAACACCACCAGCCCCGGCGGTACAAGACCGCTCACGTAAAAGGGCAGAAAGGACAAAAGGTCGATGATGGCTGAAGGAGATGTGATATATTTGATGACCGGAGCGGAACTCTTTGGATACAGGTAATCCGCAGTGAGCAGCCTCAGCAGATACTCTATGGTAAAGGAGATCATGCAGAAGGCATCAATGCAGTAAAGCACCTTTGCAGCGCCCGTGGACATGTCGAAGGTCTGAAGGGCAGTTATGATGATGGACACCACTATAGTGGAGATAATAAAATAATCAAAAAAAATGCTCAGAGGATCGTTGCCTCCGGCGATCTGAATGACGTCGAACACACGGCGTCTTAAAGGGATATTGTCGTTTTTTTCTGTCTTTTTCATAGGCAGATTATACTCCCCAAAGCCTTTTGTGGCAATCCTAAAGGCGATCTTATAAGTGTTTTACTTTTGTGACTGTGGTATAATGCCGGAGATTTATGAGTCATATAAAACTATGGAAAAAGAGACAAAAATAATAAGAATATACGGGATAGTCCAGGGCGTGGGCTTCAGACCGGGGGTTAAAAGGCTTGCGGACGGGATGGGTGTGACAGGTACAGTGGAAAACACAGGATCCTGTGTCAAAATCTGCGCTTCCGGTGACAGTACTGTGCTCAAAAGCTTTATACGAAAACTTTATGAAAATGCTCCGAGCAGGTCCAGAATCACATCGGTTGAGGTGGAGGACGTACCCTCAGATAATGCAAATGAGGACTTTGTGATAAACAGAAGTTCTTTTTCGGGGGGAGAGATATTTATCCCTCCGGATATCGCGATCTGCGGTGAATGTGAAAAGGAATTGTATGAAAAAGGGGGCAGAAGATACCTGCATCCCTTCATAAACTGCACACTCTGCGGTCCCAGGATGTCTATACTTGAAAAACTTCCCTACGACAGGGAACGAACCAGCATGAAAATGTTTCCCATGTGTGAAAACTGCCGGAATGAGTACGAGAACCCTGGGAACAGGAGATTTGACGCCCAGCCGGTCTGCTGTAATGAGTGTGGGCCGGTATACAGCATAAAAAGCCTTGGACTCACAGGAACTGACGCCATCATACATGCGAGGGAAGTCATTATTTCCGGAGGCTCAATTGCTATAAAGGGGATCGGCGGTTTTCATCTGTGCTGCAGCGCATACGACGACTCAGCCCTTATGAAACTGAGAGAGAAAAAGCACAGGCCTGCAAAGCCTTTTGCAGTCATGTTCAGGGATCTTGAGACTGCAGAAAGAAATTGCGTTGTGACTGAAACTGAGAGAATGCTCCTCACCGGGCCTGAAAAACCTGTTGTGATACTTAAAAAGAAGGAAATTTGCGCCGTATCTGAAATAACAGCGCCTGACAATCCCACACTGGGGGTAATGCTTCCTTATGCGCCGGTACAGCTGCTTTTGTTCCGAATGGATGACGGTCTGGATGCCCTGATGCCGGACTGCCTTGTGATGACAAGCGGAAATGTGTCAGATTCCCCTATCTGTAAGGATGACAGTGATGCAGATGAATATCTGTCCGGACTCTGCGACTGCATACTCACCCATGACAGGGAAATAAGGACCAGGGCGGATGATTCAGTCACTGACATATACGATAGCAGACCGTATATGATCAGGAGATCCAGGGGGTTTTCTCCACTTCCTGTGACAGTGCCTTTTGAATGTGATATGCCCTCTGTGGCTGCCTTTGGGTGCGATCTCAAAAACTCCCTCTGCATAAACCGCAGGAATATGTTCTATCTCTCGCCTTACATAGGTGATATGGCTGACATAAGGGCGACACAGGCCCATAGAGAAACACTTGATACCTTGTCCGGTATGCTTGAAACTGTTCCACAGATCATTGTCTGTGATATGCATCCGGACCAGACATCCTCCATAAATGCTAAAGAGATGGCAGATAAGCTGGGTATTCCTTTGGTGCGGGTACAGCATCATTATGCCCATATCCTTTCATGCATGGCTGAAAACAGTATGAAGGAGGATGCAAAAGTAATAGGCGTTTGCTTTGACGGCACAGGTTATGGCACAGACGGCACAATCTGGGGCGGCGAGATATTGTCCTGCACCTATAGCTCTTTCAAAAGGCTTTCCCATATCAGTCCTTTCCGGCAGGCCGGAGGGGACAGGGCAGTGAGGGAAGGCTACAGGATAGCGGTCTCTATGCTTATGGACAGCTTCCCCGATCCTGAGGAAAAGGCCATTGAACTTTCGCTTTGCAGGGAAAATGAATACAAAATGATCTCTGCAATGCTTGAAAAAGATATAAACTGCGTTGTGTCCACAAGCGCAGGAAGGCTGTTCGACGCTGTGGCCGCTGTTCTTGGATTCAGAAAGAGGTCAACTTTTGAGGGGGAGGCTGCATGCGCCCTCCAGTATGCGGCAGAGGATCATTTAAAGAAAGAGGGAATGAAAAAAGCCTGTGACGGGGCCTTCTCATTTATTTCGGAAGGAGTGACAGGCACGGGAGATCTGTTTTCAAAAACAGTCTCGTCAAGACTTTCCGGCAGTGATCCCTCAAAGCTTGCTTTTTATTTCCATTACGGACTTTCTGCCCTCACAGCTAAAGAAGTCCTGAAATATGCAGGAGAAGAGGGCTGCAGGGATATCTGCCTTTCCGGAGGAGTGTTTCAGAACACCCTTTTTACAAAGCTTTTATCCGATGAAATGAATGGGGAACTTGTGATACATACCCATTCCCTGGTGCCTCCAAACGACGGAGGGACAGCTCTGGGGCAATGTGTGCATGCGGCATTTTGCGGCAGGGAGATGATTGACATAAACAGTGTCATAGAATAGTATTATGCGGTTGAATTTATAAGTTTTTATGTGTTTATGAGATATGCCTGCAGGCGTAAGAAGGAGATATGGTAAAGAAACCGGTGATAGCGACCATAGCCGTGTTTTCCCTGGTCGCTCTTATTTACATATCAGGGGTAATTTTTTTTAGTGACAGGTTTCCCCTGCAGTGCACAGTTAACGGCACGGATGTGTCCGGGCTCACTGTGCATGATGCAGCTTCCGCCCTGGGAAAGGATGTGGCGGATTATGTGCTCACGGTGAAGGGAAGAGGGGGAAGATCCTTTACGGTTTCTGCTTCAGACATCGATCTTTCCGTTGACACGGATGCACTGTCCAAAAATGCAGGCCTTCTTTATTCCGCCTATGAATGGCCTTTTAACTGTATATCGAAAAATGACGACAGGGTTCCCGGGGATGTGGTCTATTCAAGGGATACGGTTTTGGGTATCGTAAAGGCTTCTCCTGTGGTAAAGGCGTCCGGGGTGACTCTTCCCAGGGATGCGGAACTTGAGATAGTAGACGGCACCTGCATTGTCGTTCCCGAGGAGAAGGGGGACAAAGCAGATCTCGACAGCACCGTGAATGCGGTCTGCTCCGCTATTTCCGCTCTTCAGGATGTTCTGGATCTGGATGAGGCAGACACCTATGTAAAACCTGCAGTTTCCGCAGATGACAGGGGGCTTACGGAAAACATGGACAGGGTGAACAGAGAGATGGATGTGACCCTGACAATTGATTTTGGGGCAGGCAGAAGGGAGATCATCGACAGGGGGCTTATTTCGGAATGGCTCATATTTGAGGACGGAATCCCGGGGTTTGACCGGGAAAAGATCACTGATTATGTGTCCGGGCTTGGAAATAAGTACAACACTGCGGGAAAGAGCAGGAATTTTATAAAGCATGACGGGACTCCTTATATCATAACCGAGGGTTTCTACGGCTGGCGGATAAACAGGGGAGACACGGTGGATCTCATAATCGCTTCCATAGAAGAGATGTCGGATAAAGTAATAGAACCGGTCTGGACCAGCGAAGCCAAGGGCTACGGGGAGGACGACATAGGGAACACCTACGTGGAGATAGACCTGGATACCCAGCATGTATGGGCTTACAGGGACGGTGAAGAGGTGGTATCAACGGACTGTGTGTCCGGGAAAGCGGTAAACGGCAGTTCCACTCCGAACGGTATCTATCCCATAACTTACAAGGAAAAGGATGCAACTTTGCGGGGCGAGACCTATGAATCCCATGTGGATTACTGGATGCCCTTCAACGGAAATGTGGGCATGCACGACGCCAAATGGCGAAGTGAGTTCGGGGGCACCATCTATCTTACATCCGGATCCCACGGCTGCGTAAACCTGCCCGCAAGCGCAGCTGAAGAGATATTTGCCATAGTGGAAAAAAATACGCCGGTGATAGTGTACGGCGGTATGAACAAGGAACAGGCCTTACAGTACAACCTTCTCATGCAGCAGCAGATGCTGAATATGCTGCAGGGTGCTGGGGATGACGCAAACCCTGCAGTCAGCCCGTAGGATAACGGTTTAAGCGGTATTTTGCCGGGTCGATTTTGATTGCCAAAATCATCAGATTATGGTAAAGTGAAATTGACCTGAATGCGGATTCCCTAAGTTTTTGAACCTACAATTTCTTTAAACGGGATTCCTATATTCCCACGCTTGATGTCAGGCCTCCGCCGGGAAACCGGTTTGCGCAGTGGAAGGCAGATACGTGGATGCGGTTGCCCACCTGGCTGTGATTGTCCAGGAGTCAAAAGCGGGGGCCGCGTTCGGGTCTGTTTTTATTTATATCTTTAGTCTTTCCCAAACCCGTTTTCACAGCCTTTTCATTTACTTTTGTGATCCTGTGTGATATCATATTTCGGATTATGAAGAGAAATATCATAAAGGAAATAATCATATTTTTGATCCCGATACTGATCATGGCAGTGGTCGTTGCGGTAGTGGCAGTCAACCTGTTTCCCGGTATTCAGGATGTTTTTATGGATGGCGGTACTTACGAGGAGATCATGGCGTATCTGGACAGCATAGCGAACGTGAAAGGACTGCTTGCCATTGCTCTTCTCCAGATCGTCCAGGTGTTTTCCATCTTTATCCCTGCAGCGACCATACAGATCGCAGCCGGTATCGTTTATGGCTTTGTGCTGAGCTTTGCGGTTACCTTTACTTCCTTTGTGATCGCCAACATGATCGTATATATTATCGCAAAAAAGCGCATAGGAAGATTGGATGAGCTTGTATTTTCATCTGAAGGCAAGGTGCAGAAGCTTTTTGAATGGA
>JAILIO010000297.1 GCA_024695225.1 Lachnospiraceae bacterium | reverse complement strand
GAATCTGACCCGTAGTCCTGATTTCTTCAACATTACTGTAAAGAACGGAGTGCTCTACGGCAGACTCATAGACATACTGAACAGGGGAAGCGAGATCGCGATCCTCGCTGTGGGACAGACACTGGTCGTGGCTGTTTCAGCCGGAACAGATATATCGGTGGGTTCCGTCATGAGCCTTTCCGCCTGCTTCACCACAATGATGCTTTCGGGTTACGGAGTTCATTCAGCATACGATCTGGTGATGCCTATCGGCATCGGAATGCTTTTGGGCGTTCTCATGGGAGGCCTTTGCGGCGCCATGAACGGAGCTCTTGTTGCAAAACTCAAGATACAGCCCATGGTCGCCACCCTGATCCTGTTTAACGCGGCCAGAGCCATAGGACTTCTGTTCAATGATGACCAGATAGTCTACATCAGATATCAGCCTTATCAGTATCTGGGCAACACCATACCCGGGGTGCCCATACCTACCCCCATCTTTGTCACCATAGCTGTGGTGCTGGTGGTGTCGCTGCTGTTAAAGAAGACGGCCCTGGGGACCTTTATCCAGGCGGTGGGTATCAATTCCAGAGCTTCCAGGCTCATAGGTATCAATTCAACACTGCTCTGCTTCCTCTGCTATGTGATATGCGGACTGTGCGCAGGCATGGTGGGAATGGTGGCATCTTCAAGGATCTATTGCTCGGATTCGGCGTCCATCGGTCTCACCTACGAAATGGACTCCATTCTGGCCGTGGCACTTGGAGGCAACTCGCTGGGAGGTGGCAGATTCAGTCTTGCAGGCTCCATAATAGGCGCCTACACGATACAGGCCATAACCACAACCCTTCTGGCAATGGGTGTTTCCACTGACCAGGCGCCTGTGGTCAAGGCCATCATAGTTATCCTCATTGTTGTTGCCCAGTCACCTGTCTTCAAGAACTGGCTCAGCATGAGACGCCTTCGCACAACATCGGGAAAGGGGGCTGCCTGAAATGGAAGGAACAAAACTTAAAAAGAAATTCAACGGAAATTCGCTGCTCCTTTTGATCACAGTGGTGCTCTTTGTTGCCATGTACGCTCTGGGCGGCGCGCTCTACGCAAGCAAGGGATTTCTCCATGTGCAGACATTCCTCAATATTCTGATCACCAATGCGGGACTGATAGTCGTGACCTGCGGCATGACCTGCGTCATGCTGACCGGAGGCATCGACATTTCCGTAGGTTCCCTTATCGCCATGGACTGTATGCTTTTGGCATTCGGAATGACCAGAAAGGGCTACGGGGCCATACAGATGTGCCTCCTGGTGCTTTTGATAGGTCTGGTGTTCGGCCTGGTTCAAGGATATCTCATAGGTTATCTGGACATACAGCCCTTTATCGTTTCCATGGCTGGACTCTTCTTTGGAAGAGGAATGACAGCCGTCATATGTACAGACCAGCTGTCCATCACCAAAGATTCAAACGAGCTGTTTTACTCCTGGGCAAATGCAAAGATCAATCTCCCTGCATTCCTGGGATATACGAACAATAAGGGCAAGCTCATGATACCCTACATAAGACCCACGGTCATCGTTGCCCTGCTGATACTGGTCCTTATTTTCCTGATGCTGAGATATACCAGATTCGGCCGGGCGCTGTACGCCATCGGCGGAAATCAGCAGACGGCAAAGATGATGGGACTGAATGTCAGATGGATCAGAATGCTGACTTACGTGCTTTCCTCATTCCTCTGTTCCATCGGCGGAATCCTGTACTGCATGAACACAATGGCAGGTTCCGTGCAGCAGGCCACCGGACTTGAAATGGATGCCATCGCATCATCGGTCATAGGCGGAACGCTCCTGACCGGAGGTGTCGGAAACGTCTTTGGATCTTTTGTGGGTGTGCTGATCAACGGCACTATTTCCACCATCGTGAAGAGCAACGGAAAACTGCATTCCAGCTGGTCAAATATTCTGACCGCCGCGCTTCTGTGCTTCTTCATCATACTCCAGAGCGTGTTTGCGTATCTGAAGGACAGAGATAAATAAAGACATGACGGGATCCGGCAGACTATATCGTAAATAAAAGCCGGACATAGCAAAAATCAGGAGGGTATTATTATGGCAGCGGACAAGATCTATTTTATTGTGGGAAGCCAGGACCTGTACGGAGAAGAGTGCCTTAAGCAGGTGGCGGCAGACGCCGAAGAGATGGTGAAGTTTTTGGGTGAAAAGCTTAAAGGAAACGCCAGGATCGAGCTTCTGCCCACAGTAGTCACATCGGACACCTGCATACAGGATATGCGCAAGGCCCAGTGTGACGATGAGTGCGTGGGTGTCATCACCTGGATGCACACATTTTCTCCTGCAAAGATGTGGATCAAGGGACTGCAGGAGTTGAGAAAGCCCCTGCTCCATCTGCACACCCAGGCAAATGAAAAGCTTCCATATGATGATATCGATATGGATTTCATGAACCTGAACCAGGCTGCCCACGGCGACAGGGAGTACGGATTCATCCTGGCCAGGATGGGCGTGCCCCATGAGACGGTGGCAGGTTTCTACAAGCACGACAAGGTTGTTGAGAAGATCGGCAAATTCGCGGATGTGGCAAAGGCAGTGGCCTTCTCCCACTCCCTTCAGATAGCCACCTTCGGAAATAACATGAGGGATGTGGCCGTCACCGGCGGCGACAAGGTGGAAAGCCAGATAGTCTACGGCTGGGAGACCAGGTATTACGCTGTCGGTGAACTGGTGAACATCATAAACAATGTCACTGACAAAGAGATCGAAGATCAGTATAATGAGTACACAGCCAATTACACTGTAGCCACAGACAATATCGATGCGGTGAAGGAACAGGCAAAGTACGAGGTTGGCCTTAAGAAATTCATAAAGGAGCACAACATCGGGGCTTTCACCGATACTTTCCAGGATCTGCACGGTCTGAGACAGCTTCCCGGCATCGCAGCCCAGGATCTCATGGGCAAGGGCATAGGCTTTGGTCCCGAGGGAGATTACAAGATCGCAGCCATGTCCGCCATCCTTATGAAGATGGCAGAGTCCAGAAAGGGAGCCACCGGCTTCATAGAGGACTACACCTACGATCTGACGGAGGGACAGGAGCTGGAGCTGGCAAGCCACATGCTGGAGGTGCCGGTTTCATTTGCAGCCGGAAAGCCCGAGATACAGGTGCATCCTCTTGGGATCGGCGGAAAGGAAGACCCTGCAAGGCTTGTGTTTGACGGTATCACCGGTGATGCTGTCCAGGTCACCATGGTTGACATGGGAGACCGCTTCAGGATCATCTGCGCAGACATCGAGCTGGTGAAGCAGCCCAAACCCATGCCCAAGCTCCCCGTTGCCAGGATCATGTTCAGGCATAAGCCCGATTTCGAAAGAGGGACAGCGGCCTGGTGTGAAGCCGGGGGAGCCCATCACGCGGTGGTTTCCACAGCCCTGACCAGGGAAGACATCGCCGCTTTCGCGAAGTATACGGGAAGTGAGTTTATCGCCATCGGATGATGCAAATGACGAAAGGATTTTACTATGAAGGAACTTATTGACAACGGAAAAGCAGTACTCGGAATAGAACTGGGTTCCACCAGGATAAAGGCTGTGCTCACGGGGAAGGACAACGCACCTATCGCCCAGGGGGCCAGCGAATGGGAAAACAAGCTGGAGAACGGCCTCTGGACATACTCCATGGAGGATGTGGACGCGGGGCTCAAGGAGTGCTTTGAAAATCTTGCAGCCGATGTGAAAACCCGTTACGGCACGGAAATAAAGACCTTAAAAGCCATAGGCATCAGCGCCATGATGCACGGGTACCTCGCCTTTGACAAGGATATGAAACTTCTGGTGCCCTTCCGCACCTGGAGAAATACCATCACCGGAACTGCGGCGAATGAGCTTACAAAGCGTTTCTCCTACAACATCCCCCAGAGGTGGTCCATCTCTCATTTGTATCAGGCCATACTGAACAATGAGTCTCATGTGAAAGACATATGTTTCATAACCACACTTGCGGGCTATGTGCACTATCTCCTCACCGGACAGAAGGTGCTGGGAGTGGGGGATGCATCCGGCATGTTCCCCATAGATCCCGAAATCTGTGATTACAACCAGGGGATGCTGGACAGCTTTGACGAACTGATAAAGGACAGGAATTTCCCCTGGAAGATAAGGGATATCCTGCCCAAGGTCCTGAGCGCAGGGGAGGATGCAGGCACCCTCACCGAAGACGGCGCAAAGTATCTGGATCCTCAGGGGAAGCTGCAGGCAGGGATCCTGCTCTGCCCTCCCGAAGGTGATGCGGGCACCGGAATGGCCGCCACCAACAGCGTGAGGGAGAGGACGGGAAACGTGTCCGCCGGAACTTCCGTGTTTTCAATGGTGGTCCTGGAGAAACCCATGAATGGCGTCCACAGGGAGATCGATGTGGTGACCACCCCCACAGGCTCCGAGGTGGCAATGGTACACTGCAACAACTGCACCTCAGATCTGAACGCCTGGGTGAACATTTTCGATGAGTATTCAAAACTGATGGGGAACCCCGTAAATAAGAACGATATCTATACAAAGCTCTACACCTACGCCATGCAGGGCGCATCCGACTGCGGCGGCGTTATTTCCTACAACTTCCTCTCAGGAGAACCGGTTGCGGGAACAAATGAAGGACGCCCCATGGTGGTGAGAATGCCTGACGCAGAGTTCTCCCTGGCCAATTTCATGAGGGCAAACCTTTATTCATCCCTTGCCTCCCTGAAACTTGGGAACGATATCCTTTCAAGGGAAGAGGACGTGCAGGTGGACAGGATCATGGGACACGGCGGACTCTTCAAGACAAAGGGAGCCGGACAGAATGTGCTGGCAGACGCGCTGAAGGCGCCGGTGACATGCATGACCACCGCCGGAGAGGGCGGAGCCTGGGGCATAGCACTTCTGGCCGCTTACAGAGCCTGCGTAAATGAGGGCGAGAAGGCGGGACTGGCCGACTGGCTGGACGAAGCCGTGTTTAAGAATGCCGAAGGTGAGACAGTGCAGCCCGATGCCAAGGGTTCCGTAGGCTTTGACAGATTCATGGATTCCTACAAAAAGGGACTTGCGGCTGAGAAAGCGGCTGTTGAAAATCTGCAAAGCAGTTGAGAAAGCGCTTGCTTAGAACCTGCAAAGCAGTTGAGAAAGCGCCTGCTTAAAACATGCAATGATCTGATCGGAAAATAAAAGATCCTGAACGGAGGAAACGGAATGCTTGAAGAACTGAAGAGAGAAGTGTATGTGGCCAATATGGAACTTCAGAAACACAACCTGGTGACCTTTACCTGGGGAAATGTTTCCGGGATAGACAGAGAGAAGGGGATATTCGCCATCAAGCCCAGCGGAGTGCCTTACGAGGACCTGACTCCGGAATGCATGGTGCTGGTGGACCTGGATCTCAATGTGGTGGAAGGGAAATTCAAACCTTCATCGGACACGGCCACCCACGCTGAACTGTACAAGGCGATAGAAGGGATAGGAGGCGTGGTCCACACTCATTCACCTTACGCAACTTCCTGGGCCCAGACCGGCCGGGACATCCCCTGCTACGGCACCACCCATGCGGATTATTTCTACGGGGCAGTTCCCTGTGTCCGCAGCCTTACAAAGGAAGAGATAGAGGGTGAGTATGAGAAGAACACGGGACTTGTGATCCTGTCCGAGTTTAAAAAGATGGGTATCGATCCGGAAGCCATGCCGGCTGTGCTCTGCAGAAATCACGGCCCCTTCACTTGGGGAAAGACCCCTTACAAGGCAGTGGAAAGCGCAGTGGTCCTGGAAGAGGTGGCGAAGATGGCCATGTGGTCCGAGAGCATAGATCCCCATGTACAGCCTGCTCCACAGACCATACAGGACAAGCATTTCTTCCGCAAACACGGGAAGAATGCCTACTACGGCCAGGGGTGAAACCCGGTAAAGCCTTCAGAAAATGATCGGGAAACCGGGATGACAGTCATATACACGGAATCCGGGGTTAGTGAAATTAAAAAAATGATCAGGGCAGCCGGGATGACAGTTATGCGCTCAGTTGCGGGGTTTGGTGAGACCCCGGAAAAATAACAGGGGTAGCAGAAGACCTGTCATTCGGATCAGGAATCATCAAAGTATATATCGCGCTTACATGGCGCGTCCGCATGAGACCGGGATGTTGTGTGCAACAAGGCACATGGCGTCTCGGTTTTTATTTGCATAAATTATGTCACAGTGACGGCCCGGGTATGAAGATTCAAAAGACCATTTAACTGTTAAATGAGTTCCGGATCTCACGGGCTTCTTCAAGACATTCTTTGTTGTATTCTTCGTTGGGACAGCGGGACATCATGCCATCCAGGTTGGAATTCATCATATTGATCACCATTTCTTTGAACTCCCGGTCGTTATTTACCACATCCAGCTCCAACAATTTTCTGATCGCTTTGATCATACTTCTGGAATCCACGTGGTAGGTCATCTGTTTTGGGTTGTTGACTCTGTATATCACAAGAGGTTTTTCATTTTTGCTGTATACGATGTTTTTGGCGCAAATGGAAGTGGTATGTCCGAAATATAGGTCGTCAAGGTCCGGAAGATTTTGAAATCGGATGTTGTGTTCCCTGAGAAGATCGACCCTGATCATTCTGTCCCAGGGGGTTGGCATCCAGTAATTAAGACCATCCGGTCCAAGGTCTTTTATGTTGAACATTTTTTCTGTGACACCCGGTTTTCTTCTGGCCGGGATAAAACTGGTTT
>JAILIO010000294.1 GCA_024695225.1 Lachnospiraceae bacterium | reverse complement strand
CCTTTGGACCACTTATTATTATCTCATTGAGATCTGTAAATACCAGGATCCCCATCTTGTGGTGCTGGACCTTTATTCACCTGCCAGGTTCAAGGAAGATTACCAGTACGACTGGCTTATGGACAATCTGAACGGAGTGAGGTTTTCCTGGAATAAACTGCAGATGCTCTATGTGAACTGCCAGCCGGAAAAGTTTTGGAAATATTTTCCTTCCATGGCCACCTACCACAGCAGATACCGGCAACTTACGGCGGAGGACTGGGAGTATCTGACCATGAGCAGATATGAGAGAGCGGCGTTTAAGGGATATACGCCTTATTATTACGTGGATCCCCAGGAGGAGCCCACCCTCAAAGAGAAACAGAGCGGAGGTATCACGGTCAAGTCGGAGATATATCTTCAAAAGATCATAGAATACACTCATGATCATGGGATAGATCTGTTCCTCATCGTCTCCCCGTATATCACAACAGATGAGGATGAACTGGTGTACAACCGGGTGCACGAGATCGCAGACCGGTACGGCATTCATTTCAACAGTACGAATTATTACTATGAAGCCATGAAACTGGATTTCGATGTGGATTTCAACGACCATTCCCATCTGAACTATATAGGGAGCTGCAAATTCACTGAATATCTGGGAGGGGAACTGGACAGGATGTTTGATATACCTGACAGGCGGGGCCTCAGCAGATGGGAGTCCTGGGACAGGCATGCCGCGGATGTGAGACAGAAGGCAGCGGAAAGCGGGGTTGAATATGTTTCCGGGCAGTGAGAACGTCCGGCTCTAAGGCGGAAAGCGGGGTTAAGTATGATCCGGGACAATGATAATGACTGGCTCTCCAGGAGCCGTATGCTTCTTGGGGACAGGGGCATCGAAAGACTGAATTCGGCCCGGGTGGCGGTGTTCGGCATAGGCGGAGTCGGAGGTTTTGTCTGCGAAGGGCTGGTGAGAAGCGGCATCGGAGCCTTTGACCTCATTGACAAAGACATGGTGTGCCTCTCAAATCTGAACAGGCAGATCATAGCGGCAAGGGATACGCTGGGACAATACAAGACGGATGTGATGCGCGCCCGCATGCTTTCCATAAACCCGGAGGCGGATGTGACGGTCCACAGATGCTTTTTCCTGCCTGAAAATTCCATGGAATTTGATTTTTCAGCCTATGATTACGTGGTGGATGCGGTGGATACCGTCACCGCCAAGATCGAGATCGTAATGCGCTCAAAGGAAGCGGGGGTCCCTGTGATATCTTCCATGGGTGCCGGAAACAAGCTGGATGGCAGTGGTTTTAAGATCGCTGATATCTATGATACGAAGGTCTGCCCCCTGGCCAGAGTTATGCGCAGGGAACTGAAGAAAAGAGGAATAGACAGTCTGAAAGTGGTCTATTCCGAAGAAGAAGCCAGAAAAACCGAGGGAGCCCCGGGGAGCGTTTCCTTTGTCCCATCAGTTGCCGGCCTGATCATCGCAGGTGAAGTTGTGAAGGACCTGGCAATGTCATGACGGACATACATTGTACTCTCTGATACATCTGATCTCCCAATGCCTCAGATCCTCCAGCACATCAGATCTCCAAAATATGGAGGATCTCCAAAAACACCGGATCCCCGAATAAATCATATCCTCAAAATAAGTCAGATCACGAAACCATCCAAGCTAAAACTCATCTGATCTCCAAAATTCAGTTGGGCCCCGGACTCACTGATCTCCAAAATATAAAATCAACAAAACTCTCTTGCATTTTCCATAGATATATCTATAATATGTTAGGTAAGCCTAATTAGTCGCATATAACCAAGTGGCGGGTCGGGATCCAAAAAGGATTTGATTAAAGGAGAATGTATGCCGGACAGAGTTTTGATCAGACAGTGCTCACCTACTTTAACCGGGATAAAAGCCGGGAATCTGTATCCCTACAGATATCGCAGCAGATCTGCACTCTACAGGGAGATCAGGGAGCTGAACCGCCGCCTGGCGGGTTCCGGCGTCATAACCATCCCTTTGAAATGCGGAGGGGGATTCGCCCTTTTGTACACATACAGGCCCGGGTTTCTCGGCAAATGTCTTTCAGACCCCGGAGCCCGCAGGATATTGGAGAGCCTTGGCTATACAGACGGCGATGTACAGCACATGATCGCCCAGTTGGTAGAACGATTCAGGGACTACAGCGAGTTCCCCCACGAGGTGGGTCTTTTTCTGGGATATCCCCCCGAGGATGTGAAGGGTTTTATGACAAATAAGGGCGGGAACTGTAAATATACCGGATGCTGGAAAGCATACGGAGACGCGGTCACCGCAGAACTTTCCTTCAAAAAGTACACTCTTTGCTGCAAACGCTGCGAAGATCTTTACGACAATGGAATGACGGTGGAGCAGCTTACAGTCAGCATAGCGTGAAAACCAAAATGCTGTCAGTCAGGATAATAAGGCGATCAGTTTTGGAGAAAACCCGGATGTAAAAATCCGGGTTTTCTTATAGTTAAATTCAGATATATCGCTAATTTGAAACTGTAAATTCCAGTAAAATAGATTTGTCTATAAAATATTAGTTGACACTAATGTTAGTCAGTGCTAACATTCGTGGAAGAACATACAACAATTTCGAAAGGAAGGTGTTTTGATATGAGCAAAGTTGCAGTTGTATTCTGGAGCGGCACCGGCAACACCGAGGCCATGGCAAATGCAGTGGAGAAGGGAGCTAAGGCAGCAGGTGCCGATGTGACGGTCTTCCGCACTGAGGGTTTCGGCCCTTCAAACGCCGGGGAGTTCGACGCAGTGGCCTTCGGGTGCCCTGCCATGGGCGCTGAAGTCCTTGAGGAAGCGGAATTTGAGCCCATGTTCGCATCTGTTGAGAATTCCCTTGGAGGCAAGAAGGTCGCACTCTTCGGTTCCTGGGGATGGGGCGGAGGCGCCTGGATGCAGTCCTGGGAAGACAGATGTAAGGGTGACGGCATAAACCTTGTGACAGACAGTGTCATGTGCGAGAATGCCCCGGATGACGATGCCCTCGCCGCCTGCGAAGCTCTTGGAAAAGCGCTGGCATAACCTGTACACGGAATATCAAAAACCCGCATATTGATGTTCCTGACCATACAAGACGTGATGGATGGAGCCTGTCTACTGTGGCAGGCTCTTTCTGTTGCAGGCTACAAACCAAGGCCTCATCGGGGCGCTTGCGCACCGGTGAGGCTTGGGCACCGGTGGCCCTGGAAGGCATGGAGAGCGCGGATGAACCTGTCCGGGAGAAGGCTGATCCCGTGTAGCTCCTGAAAGGCATGGAGAACGCGGGTTTATCTGTTAGAGTAAAATATTAGCAGGCAAATA
>JAILIO010000283.1 GCA_024695225.1 Lachnospiraceae bacterium | reverse complement strand
TGAACGCCGCCTGAACCACATAAAAGAAGATCAGGGACACAGAAAGCCCGGCTGATATATATACAGATCTTTTTTTGTCGTCCATCAGATAAAACTCATCATCTCGGCCACCCTGTGATCATAGGTATGATGTTTGATCACGGAGTTGAGCCCATTTTCAGCGATCTGTTTCCTCTCATCATCATGTTTAAGATAATATTCACATTTTCTGATCAGATCTTCTTTGCTGTCAAAGGTTACAAGATCCTCACCTATCAGGAAAAGTGAATCTATGTCTGACTGGTAGTTGGAAAGCATAAATCCCCCGGCTGCCATGGTGTCAAATACCCTTAACGGAACACCGTTTTTGATGGTTCTGAGGGAGATGTTCAGGTTGATCTTTGCATGATTCTCCACTGCAGGAGCCAGAGTCGTAGGAGGTGCCACCTCCTTGAACAAAACACCGGGCAGATCGGGATGATCCGAAGGCGTGTGCACAGTAATTGAAAATCTCTCTGCCAACGCCTGTATATATTCCACTCTCTCCCGGGCAGACAATTCCATGTTGATGAGCAGGTTTGTCAGTCTGTACTCAGTGGTATCATATACCTTGTCAGGGCTTTCCCCCAGGATATTGCAAAGGGCCTGCACAATATCAGGATTCATACATTTCCCTATAAAATTCTCACCGTATACAACATGCTGGCAATCCATGATCCCTTCAAGATATCCGTGCCAAAACGGAGGCAGCAACCCCCTTGAGACAATGGTTTTGTAAAATTTTTCATTATTACGGGAGCTACCATAAAATCTGCCCAAAAAAACAATATCGTTTTCCAGATCTGTTCTCCCCAATGAGTATTCCTGTACATGATTTTGAACCGTAACAGGATCGGAAGCCAAAGGTAACCAGAAGATATTGTTAAACCCTTTGCTTCGAAGTTCTTCCATTTCGTAACTGTCAAAGAGCATTATACGGTTGGTGGGATAAGTTATCTCCTGGCTTCTGAAATCGAATATAGGGCTGTCATATACCCATGCGAGATATGGCAAACCTTCATCTCTGCACACACGTGCAACAGGTTTGCTGAAATTAAACATAAAAACTGCATCGGGTTGATACATTCTGACGGTGTTTTTCACAAACTCCATACTTTCATCAATACGAGAGTGGTCGCCGGCATAATCGTAAAGAATACTTACGCAATCATGACCGCATCGTCTGAATGCCAGCTCTATTTCTTTATTTCCGAAAGAAGCCCATGACAGTTTCAAAATTCTCATTTGACCATATTACCCCATATTCATCGCTGTTTCAACAATTTAAGCCTGTTTAATGCAGGTCCGTATTCCCCGCAGGCCCTGTACATTTTTTCGGCTTCCCGGACATTTCCGGACATCTCCCTTATGATCCCAAGATTGTACCTTGGTATATATGTGTTTGCACCCTCTGAAAAGGATTTCACGATGCCGCAGGCTCTCTCATATTCCCGTACCGCATCTTCAAGCATGCCGTTTCTCAGGTAGATCAGTCCCATTAGGCACACATAATCCGCGACCCCGCCGAATTCTTCATATAGAGCAGCAAGGGAAAGGGCGTCCTCATTTCTGCCAAGATCCGTCAGCGTATACCCGTAAGCCACGATCAACATCTGGACATACTCAAGCCTGGGATCAGGGTCCGCATTTATGGCCATCTCGTAAAAATCCGCCGCCCCGGCCTTATCCCCCAGCACGCTCATACTCTGTCCTATCTGAAAACAGATGTAGGGATCCCCCGGAGTCTGTTCCAGTTCCTTAAGCAGAAGTTCGAGATCTCTCTCTGCTTTCTCTCTCATCTTTTCAGGGGAAAGAGCATAGCCCACATGATCCACGGTCAGGGGAATCTTTCCCCAGGACATACTGACACCTGCATCGTCTCTTGGTCTCACCTGTTCATGAATGGATCCGGTATAGTGGTAAAGATTCCTGTCAAAAAACCTTTCAACTTCATCCCTGTAGATAGAAGGAGTGCCTTTTTCATCCACCGTCCGGTTTTTTCTCTCAAGCCGTCCCACCGCCCGGGGATTCTCTTGGATAAAGCGCTGCAGACCGTTCCAGTACGCATAAGTCACAAATTCATCACAGTCCAGCACCAGCACCCATTTATTTGAAACGAGGGAAAGTGAATGATTCCTGGCCTTTGAAAAATCAGATACCCATTTAAAATCTCCCGTTACATCTGCAAGTTCACCGATGACCTCCCGGGTACCGTCGTCAGACCCTGTGTCATCCACAACGATCTCCACCGGGTGCCCGGAAAAAGCATCCCTTATGCTGGTTATAAAGCGCCGTATGTTCTCATTTTCGTTTTTTGAAATTGCAACTACGGAAATGGGCACATCTTTCATGAAAACATCTCCCTTACCCGGTGTTCAAATGTATGCCGGGCTTTTATCTTTTTTAGGGCGCTCTCTGCGATCTCCCTTCTCTCATCCTCATGTTCAAGGTAATAAGAACATCGTTCCACAAGGTCTTCCCTGTCCTCAAAATACTCAAAATCTTCCCCCGGGGTAAAGAACTCCCCGAAATCTCCCTGGAAGTTTGTCATGAGAAACCCTCCGGATCCCATTATCTCAAATACCCTGAGGGGCATTCCTGATCTTATGGATCTGAGAGTTATGTTCAGGTTTATCTTTGCCCTGTTCATTGCAACCGGACTCTCTGTGTAATGGTCAATGGGCTTTTTCATTTTCGCCCCGGGGATCGCCGTGTCAGACCCCGTGTAAACCGTAAGGGGAAGCTTTTTTGCAACAGCAGATAAAAGCGATATCCTTTCACGGGATGTGATCTCCCTGTCTATCACATACTGTCCGTACAGATACTCTATAGATTCCACACCGTCGGGAAAAGTGTCCATGGGAAGGGCCGCTTTCATTCCGGAGATCACCCTTTCATTCAGGGACTCCTCTATAAAATTCACCCCGTAGATATCCATCTGGGCTCTGATCAGGGCTTCCAGGTATCCCCTGGTATAATCGTCAAGCCCCGGCTCCATCCTGGACCAGAAATCATGGCTTCCCCTGTAAAGAGAACCGATAAAACACACATCGCTGTCGTATTTTCCGGAGATGCCTGCGTGGTTTATCAGTTTCCCAAGCCTTTCAGGATTGGCGGCCATGGGCAGATAGAAAACATTTTCTATCCTGTTCTTATTGAAATCAAAAACCCATTCCCGGTCGAAAAGATAGATGGTGTTTGTGGGAAATGCAATGGTGTAGGAATAGACCTGCACATAGGGGCTGTCATAGATCCATGAGATATACTGCACAGACTCTTCCTTGCAGGCCACAGCTATCTGGGGAAAATAATTAAATGAGAACACTCTGTCGGGAGTGTGCTTTCTGATCTCCTTTCTCACCTGTTCCGCAACTTTGGGATCGCTGCGGTCAGAATTCTTGTCGAAGGAAAAAACGGCGAGACTGTGTCCGCACGCTTTTATGGCCTCTTTTATATCTTCCCTTCCAAAACTATTCCAATCAGCTATCAGAATCTTCATAATACATTCATAGTGCCATCACAGGGCGGGAATGTCAATTTTGTCTTTTTCAGCTGCAGGGCAGGACCTTCCGGTTTGACTTTTACAATTGTCTGTCATAGTTGTCTGTTTTGACTTTTACAGTTTCAGGCCAACACCTTATGCTTTAATCTTTGCATCCGCAGGGACAGATTATCCGTTTTGACTTTTGCCACCGCGGGTCTTATGATGACCTTATGAAAAAGATGATCTTCTTTGACGGCGGCATCGAAACTCAAAATTATTTTTCAATGCAGTTAGCGCACAGTATGCAGGCCCTTGGGCACGAGATCTGTTTTTTCAATCTGCAGCGCCCCCTTAGGGACAGCCGGGAATTCTTTAAATTCATAGAGCCCGGAAATACCATAGTGCTGTGTTTTAATTACCATGGGTTTTCAGGAGAATACTTCTTTATAGACGGGGATACGGGCCATTTTATATGGGACGACTTAAAGATCCCTGTTTATAACATCGTTGTGGATCACCCCTATTATTATCACAAATTCCTGATAGACTTTATCCCCTCCGACTATACGCATATAAGCATAGACAGGAACCACGACAGATACATGGAGAGGTTTTTCCCGGATATAAAAAGAGG
>JAILIO010000232.1 GCA_024695225.1 Lachnospiraceae bacterium | reverse complement strand
TGCTGTCACCGACGATCCTAGCCGCAGGCATTGCGTTTCCCTCAGCAACCTCTCCTGCTGCCGTCATTGCACTTCCCTCAGAATCCTCTCCTGCTGCCGTCAATGCGCTTCCCTCAGCAACCTCTCCTGCTGCCGTCATTGCACTACCCTCAACATCCTCTCCAGCCGCAGGCATCCCGCTCTCCCCGGCTCCAGCCAGCTGTCCGAGGTTGTCAATTATAAGAGCAGAACTCCCTGCTCCCTTCATCTGCGCATAGGTGCCGGACACGGTGGCATTCCCCGAGAGAGTCAGGTTCTTCCCGTTCAGGTCAAATGCAGCCCCATCCTCTGCCGTTCCGATCTCCACATCCTCCAGAATCAGATCAGTCAGAAGCTTTACGCTTGCCATATGCAGGAGTTTGCAGACCTTCAGCGAAATATCCTCAGGCAGAGACCTTATTCTCACGCTGGCGGCTTTGGAAGGCAGGGTAAGGATCTCCGAGGCCTCGATATCACTGGTGATAATGATCTCGTAATCCGCAGTGCTGTCGTTCAGACTGTCCAGATACTTTACCGCATCCGACCACTGGACAAAATCATCATGGGAAGCCTTTCCACCGGACACGTGGATCCTGGGTTTTGCGATGACGTAATTATTTCCGATCTGATAAATGTTCATGCCCTCGGGAACATACGAAGCAGCCAGGCGCACCACGTCATTTGCTTCCGTAACATCAACGGTCGTGCCGTCGGATAACATCTTCCGGTTCTTTCCGTTCAGGGAAATAATGACGTCCCCGCTCCTGAACTTGTCCATCATCACGGGCACAACATTGAACACGTAATCTCTACCTGATATCCCGGATAACGTTTCGTTGGCACATTCCGCAAATGTCGTATCAGTAAATGACATGCTCCCTGCACCCGGGGCGATACCTATCTTTTCCGCGTAGAAATAACCGTTTTTAAAAGCCAGTTTACCTGTCAGATTCACAACAGGTTTATATTTTTCCTGGAGGCCGCTCTTGCAAAGATTCACATAGATGCTGTCAAATTCCACATTGTCGAAGGTCAGATTCAGAGGCATTGTATACTCGTTCAGGGTATAAAATCCCCATTGAT
The DNA here is from genome assembly GCA_024695225.1 of Lachnospiraceae bacterium. GTDB lineage: Bacteria > Bacillota > Clostridia > Lachnospirales > Lachnospiraceae > JAEELB01. Next base: position 1,231 of record JAILIO010000232.1, on the reverse strand, counting down.
ATGCTATATCCGGTGCTGTGCCGTTATTTTTTTCCACCTCACCCTGCTTAAAATTCAGATCGCTGAAAGTCATATAGAGAGGGGTCTCAGAAGTGTTTTCAATGTAGTTTGATCCCAGTATCAGGGCATATTTTGGCACCTTCAATGTGCCGTTACTGATTCCATTCAGCCACAGATACTGCTCGCATGCCCCCTTTACAGAAAGGGTGTACCCCTGAAGGTCCATTCCCACCCGGTCTGCGTACTCTTCGAAATCAAAAATGTGGGCTTCATAAGTTTCAATAGTCTTATTTCCGTTGAAACATATCATAAAGTGGCTGGTACTGTTTGCCTTGGCATGCCTGATCACCCAGTCGTATATCCCCAGTTCATCGTCACTTTCCGTGCTGTCCGCGGCGGCGTTGTCCCAGTCTTCCGAGGTGTGCTCAGCAAGAATATTCAGATCCTGATCATATTCAGTGACCGTTATGGAACTGTTGTTATACTCATAGCTCGAATTCTTTATCCTGCTGAGGTAATTGCTGATAAAAGCCTCTTCAAGAAATCTGTCCTGTTCCTTTGCCCTGGAAAATGACTTCGCATCCTTCATATATCTGCCGTTTGAGCAGTCAAAGTAGTACCAGTAGTCGCCGACCCTGGCTATGTTATAGGTGTGGTTATTTGAATCGATTCCCAGTATGACTTTGCTGGGAACCCCAAGCTCGCGGGTCAGTCTGTTGAAGAGATACGCATAAGCTTCACATGTTCCATGGCCCTTTATAAGCGCGCAATACCCTGTATGATAAAGTGGTGTCCTGCGGTCTCCCGTGGATGATCTCACATGGTTTTTTACATAATTGTAAACCGCCTTTACTTTCTCCTCGTCACTGCCATCCCTGACAGACGCAAATGTTGTGGACAGAAGTTGGGAAACCTTTTCATCCACCTGATTCTCTTCCGAAAGTGTAGTGATCACGGGCAGATTTATCTCGTATTCCTGATACCAGGTCTCTCCTATCTGCTCCCAATTATCTGTACTGTACGGATAAGTAAAACCAAATTCAATTGCATCCCTATCCCTGAAAAGATTGAAAGCATAATCCCCATCATAGGGCATTATCCCGTTTCTTTCCTTATAGAAATCATAGATATCCTCAAGCATTATAGATCCATCGAAAAGATCGCTCTTTACGTAAATATGCCCGTAAATGTGATGTGACTCCAAATTGTTTCCGGGACTTGCATCATTGGC
>JAILIO010000147.1 GCA_024695225.1 Lachnospiraceae bacterium | reverse complement strand
TAAAGAGCATCGTCCGCTGTGCTCTCAACCTTTTCAACAAGTCCCAAGAGATTTGATTTCCCTGTATCCCAGAAATGATTGTATGAGAATGTGGCATTGCTGGACCACTTGCAATCCAGCGCCCCGTCGCCCTTCTTCTGATCTGAATCGCTGCCGGGCTCTCCGTAGAAGAGATCGCAGTTGTGTACCCAAACATAATAGTCAAAGGCTGCCAGGGAAATGCTGTCGCCTTCACTGGAGTCACAATTCATAACAGCCAGGTTTCTCACCTCTATGTAATTCCCGTAACCTATGGATATTCCAAAGCCGTTTGCGACGGTATCATCTCCCACACCTTCTATGGTGATGCCGCAGCCCTTATAATTCCTGTTGCCTACTCCCAGGTCACCGCTGTTAAGGTTTGTGGGATCGGTGATGTTTCCTATCATCCTCACCGCCAGGGAGTGGGTTTCGTATCCCTTGCTGTAGGCGCTCAATATACTCTGTATGCCCACGCAGAGAGTCTTTGTCCCGCTGTCATCTGTAGTCACATACATGGTCACAGTATCCTTGGTCTTTTCTGTCACATAGAGCACATAGGCATCGTCTTTGAGTGTGCCGTCTGCCTTGTATGCCCCGGGAGTCTGATCGCCGGTGAACGCATAGCCGCTCCTGTCGTGGGCCTTTACCGTGAGAACTTCTGTGATCGCGCTCACATTCAGTTCCTCAGAACCGGTCTTTCCTACCACTTTGAGACAATATTCACCTGCCGCAAGCCCGGGTACATCTGCCCTCCAATATGCCACCTCTGTGCTTCCTGCGCTTTCCGCATAGGAGCGTACAAGCATATCATCTGCCTTTGTCCAGGAATCTTCGGACTTCTCTCTGTAATACACATTGTAACCGTCAACAGTATTTTTTCCTGAATAGGGTTCCCACATCACATATGCGGATTCCAGATTCCCCAATTCACCGATCAGTTTAAGGGTTTCACTGCCATCCAAACTCCCTCTCTCCCCGGAGAAAGCTTTCTGCAGGATCTTGAAGGAGACCTTCTTGGAACCTCCCAAGCTCCCGGTGCCGTACAGCATGAAGGAACCGGTGCCCTTATTTACATTCTTGAGGAAGGATAAGGGGTCGATATAATATCCGTCTTCGGAAGAATTCCTGGAAGACTGGAATTTGTCCTTGGCACCATCTATCTGTATAGTGCCCTCGTAGTTTCCGCTGCCGGGAGTTATCTCAGAACCTGTGTAATAAAAGCCCTTTTTCGTCTCGTCATAGACTTTGCTTCCATTGTCGGAGAAAATGATCTTTGCAGACTTGATCCCGGCGGTCTTTTTGTAGACCCTGAACACGCCGGTCGCAGAAAGCCCTTCGTAATTGCCCTTCCCGGTGATTTTCACATAAATGACATCCTTTGCGCTCAGGGCTGCGCTGTCTGAAAGCTCCGAAGTCATGGCCTCGTCAATATAGAACCCTGCAATTTCATAATCAGTTTTTGCCTTAAGTTTTGCTCCGGTTCCAGTCTCACTGACTACGACCTTGGTCTTCTTTGCCTTTGCGCCTGTGAGGCCGCTGCTGAGGACCACATCCGCAGCATCCACCCAGACTTTATCAGCATCTGTCGACTTTACGATATTATAATCACAACTTCCGGTTGCCCCTTTATATGTGCCTTTACCGGTGGCTGTGACAGTGGCCTTCCCCAAAGCAGTATTATTTACATATTTCAGGGTGTAATCTGTCTTCTCCGCCAGGGTGTAAGTCTTGTCCCCCTGGGTGTAGGTCACGGTCACATTCCCCTTGGTGCCCTTCTGTGTGTAAGGGACCTGGTCCTTGTCCTCCACAGAAACTGTGAGAGTCCCTGAAGACGAGATGGTAAAGGTCTTCTTAAGCACGGAAGCGCAGTATTCGTTGCAGCCTTTTATTATCAGGGTTCCTTTTCCCACCCTGGTATTGTTTTCATAGGAAACGGTGAAATCTGTGCCTTCAGTGAGAGCCTTGCCCTCACTGTTCAGAACGCAAAGCTGTCCTGCATTTGTATTATCCGTGGTCACAATATCAAACTCAACCGCTTCACCGGTGTAGGCAAGGCTCAGATCGCCCTTTGTGTCCGCGATCTTTCCTGTGCCGGCCAGTTTCACCTTTACAACTTTCTCTCCCACATATTCAGATGAATCATCTGCCGCGACACAGACATTGGCAGTCTTTCCATCTTCATTGAAATACCAGTCCACAGTGTAATCTGATGCTTTAAGGGTATTGCTTCCCGCCTTAACCGTGAGATCCGGAAGGGTCACATTCTCACTCTGGCTGCAGTCTCCTTTTATCACAAGGTTCTTGCTCTTACCAAGCCCAACCTTTGAAATGGGGGTCTTGCTGCCGGAAACTGTAACATCCACAGCGGTAACGGTAAAGGTCTTTTCCCCGGTATATGTGCCTGTCTTTGATGTGGTCACGTCATTTGTGTACTTGAGGGTCACCTCATAACTGCCGGCCCCGTCCACTGTCAGGTTCTTATTTTCGACAAAGTTCGTATAGCTTTTTGAATCCTTTGTGACAGAAGAGATCACAAAGTCTTTTCCGATCTTCAGTTTGGCCGGCCCGTTGTAAAAGCCGTACACCTCGGGGACCACCTTCACAGGCTTTCCCTTGTACGCCACGCCCGGAGAGACCGCGTAGGTATACTCAGTCCCCACAGGCCTGATCTCAAAATAAAGGGTGACCGTTCCGGAGTAATTCCCCTTCATCTTCACGATGACCGAAGGGGTGCTTTTTGTGGCTGTGTCTCCGTTCTTGTATGTATAGGGGTTTTTGTTATTCTTGTAAGACACCGTGAAATCGGCCTTCTCGCAGAGATATGTGTTCCCGTCGTAAATATGCACCACGGGCTTGATGGCCTTTCCGGTATATGCGTAGGATGCGGTTTCCTTGGAGGGATCATCGCTCTGAGAGATGTCCAGGACTTCCCCGGTCTCTTCCAGCATATACTCCGAATCTGAAACCGACCCGTCGTCTCCCTCCATTACAAATGAGAGCGTGTCGGGGATATCTTCTATTGCTGTGCCTGTGGTTTCCACAGTTCCTTCTGTCCCGGTACCTGCTTGATCCGGGTACACTGCCTCAGATGATGCTTCCGTATACCCTGCACCCACTCCATCCGGGTTCACTTCCTCAGATGCCTCTTCCGTATCGGCAGCAATGAATTCTGATAACCCTGCGCCGGTGTCCAAACTCCCGGTTTCCGCCGCATAAGCCGGCACGCTGAAACTTCCGGCAAACAGCGTCACCGCCATGGATGCCGCCAGAAGACAACTCATCATTTTTCGCATATCCTTACCCCCATAATGCATTGTCATGCATCAAAACAACCACATACTTTAATTATATATCGGCATTCCCTTAATTTATCTAAGAGAAAATCTCTTCGTTTCATGTCTGCCTTCATCTGCAGTAATCAGTTGCCGGCCTCGTTTATATCAGTGAAGATCTCTTCATTTCACCCGCAGTTATTTCCTGCAGATCTCTCTTATCTGAGAGGAAATCTCATCATTTTCATATTCAGTTCTTTTCCGCTGGGCTCGCTTATCTGAGTAAATGTACTTTCTTCATTAAATCCTGCCGCCATCAGCATCCTGTAGGATGCGGGGTTTGTCTCTATGACCCTTGCGATGACTGCATTAAATCCCAGATCCCTCGCAAGATCGCAGAACAGGTGGGTCAGTTTCCTTCCTATCTGTTTTCCCACATAGTTGGGATCTAAATATATCCCCAGTTCCACCTCATCCTCCCGGTCCTCCACGGGCAGATAATATGTACAACCCATCTTTTTGTCATCGTAAAACACTATGTACTGGATAACCTTCCCTGTATAAACCATGTTGTCCATCCAGTTCTTCTGCGACATCAGGGTGAAATCTTTTCTGTAAACAAACCTTTCTTTTATGTAAGGATCATTCCTGAGATTTATCATAAACTCGATATCTTCATCTCTGGCAGGTCTGATCCACAGTTTCTCATCCTCGCCCCGGATATCCGGCAGCGCCTTGTAATCAACGTTCATAAATCACTTCCTTTCCCTCTCGAATTTACAGATACTATATTAAACGAGCTAAATATGCCTGATGCTCTCGTATGCCCGATCATCAAAAACTGATATCCATGGGACACTGTATGCGTCCCAAAAATACAGATATCTACGGGGAACTGTGATCAGCCACAAAATCAGGAAAATATAGGGCACAGTACGCATTCCCCAAAGCAGATAACTTTGCACTGCGATATTTCGCCCCCTATAACAGGGTATTACAAAGCAAAAAAAGCGCAGACCTATAAATTGTAACATGTACTGAAATACTTGACAATTTTCGGTTCGCTTTTCGGGATTTCAGATAAAAAAGATAAAGATCCGTAAAGATAGACAGCCAAATGTGAGGCTGTCGGAAAGATTAACAGTGAGCCCTTTCCGGGAACACGCCCTCATTTATCTGCAAACTTTCCATCCAGAGCGGTCACAAATGACTCGCTGTCCAGTACCAGTTTCTCGCCCTTTTTAAGAGTCAGTATATGATCGTCACCGATCACCATCTCAGCAGTCATGCTTTCCAAACCGGCTTCGTCTGTCAGTTCCCAACCGGTTTTCGCAGGGATGGCATACATTTTTTCACCTGTATCGAGATTGGCGATAGTCAATACGAAGATGTATTCCCCGGGAGGAAGGGTAGACGCCACAATGTTGTCCCCGGCTTCAGGATATGTGTCTGTATCTCCATCCTCTTCCGAGAGATCTACTATACCCGCTGTCACATCGTAATCATCAGATATGACATTCTCGGGTATTTGGAATTCCAGCATGGAATAACCTTCAGGGGGCTGTTCCGGCACCGAACGGTCTTCCAGCAGTTTGGTGTCATCGATGGCCTTGTTCAGGGCGTCCAGATACTTGTCGTACCCAAGATTTTTCATGATCCAGGGAAGTATCTGCATGAGTTGTGGATAATCTGTCCTGGGAGTCATGGCATCAGCGACATTCAACCAATAGTAAAACTGATCCTCCGTGGCCATACCTGCCTGGTCCAGCTTGTATGAGATATTGTTCAGGAAGGAGGAATTGCAGTGCACGCCTCCGTTGTCGTTACTGTCCGTACCGTTTGCTGCCGCCGGGACATAATATCTGTCCCACACAAAGACAGGCTGTTTGCTTTCGTTTGGATGTATCATGGATCTCACGCCCAGTTCAGGCTGCTTGTCCCCCATGATGAAGGGCTTGTCTGTGGCGTCACATTCAATGGCCACCAGATTTCCCATGATATCGCTCATGCCCTCATTTATCGCCCCGTAATCGTTCATATAGATATTCGTGGTCATAGTGGTGCTGGTCACGCAGTGGGTAAATTCGTGTCCGACCACATCCATGGCCTCCCCGAAATGATTTTCAGTGTCAAACAGAAACTTCTGAAAACCTCCGGAAAAGCCTGCATAACAGGCGTTCTCCATGGGGGTGCCGTCCTCATTTACCGCATCCATGAGGATCAGAGAAGGCGACCTTGCGCCGTCAGGCCCTTCCCAGCCGGCCGATTTGTAAAGGTCATAGCAGGATATGTAATTGTAATAGATTATGAGATAAACATCTTCCCATTTCCCATCCTCGGCAACTATCGGGGTTATGATCTCGTCATTTGTGTAGTCCGCATAATCTGCGCACAGGATCTTTCGCTCCTGATCTCCCAGCACCATATCGCCTGTTGAAGGATCCACCATATAAGGAACACTGATCTCCTGGGTTTCACCGTTGTTGGACGTCACGGTCCCTGTCCAGGTTTCAGCCTTCATGCCGTCAAAATCATATTCCACATGGGTACCCGAATAAATCTCGTTGCTCTCGGGATTTGACAGAGGGATGCAGTAGAGATATTCTCCGCCGCTGCTCACATAATGCATCAGATAGGCAGTGTCAACCCCGTTATAATAATTGTTCGAACAGACTCCCCATGCGTAATAATACCTGCCGGTATCCTCCAGGGGCAGAAGCACCCGTTGAGTGTAAGCACTGTCGATATCCAGTTTCTCATCCTCATACTCTTTCTTCACGATCTCCTCTGCCTGGGTCCCGTCGATCTGCCAGTCATCGGAATACCCCGGATCCAGCCCCGGGATCACAGCGCTCACAAGTCCTGCAGTCTTGCCGTCCTTGTCCACCAGTACCTTTATGGCAGCCCCGTATACGGAGATGTCTCCCACAACCTGCTGGAAGGTATAATAAGTGCCTCCGTCCACATTTCCCGAAATGATCACACGCCCAAGCTGTGTGGTCTCATCTCCTCCGATCCTGTCCATCACACTGTATATGGCTTCGGCTGCATCCTCGTCATTTTTCACAAGGCCGTCGTAAAATGATTCCCCGATAAATGTGGTGACTGCTTCTTCACCCATAAGAGCCTCGCTCATTATGTCTTCATTTACCATCTCACCCACTCCCACCGGGTTTGGCAGTGCTTCCTCCGAAGTTTCGGTTTCAAAAGACTCTTCTGCATAGTCCCCGCTTTCAGAAGCCTGCTGGGAAGACGCTTCATTATTTTCTTCATTTACAACAGTCCCCATGATGATAACGCCGAGAACAAATAAGAATATGACCAGAATGACTACAAGAATGATGAGGGATCTCTTATCCCTTGCTCCGGAACGATCGTTTCCCATGGTCGTGATACCTCCTTCATCTTAAGCGGCGGCAATGGTCGTATCCGGGATGTGATATACACCCGCCAGCTTTCAGTTTAATTGATTTACATACCAAAAGCAAGAATTGCGGCATAACTCCCACTCCCTGTAAAACTTGTAAAGAATCCGCTCTGGTTGTAGAATAAATCCATGCATAAATTTGAAGATATCATCGGGCAGGAGCGGATTCGCGAGACGCTTGCGGAATCCATCCGCCGGGATGAACCCATACAGACACTCATAATAGAAGGCGAGACCGGCTCCGGCAAAAACTTTATCGCCGACATATATGCCCGCGCCCTGCTGTGCGAAAGCGACACCAGGTACGAGGGTCCTTGTGGTGAATGCCATTCCTGCAGGCTCACCGAGTCCATGTCCCATCCCGATCTGGTCCGGATAATGCATGAGAAGCCAAAGACCATCGGCATTGACGATGTGCGGACCGGCCTTGTGAATTCCATACATACCCGTCCTTCCCTGTCAAAATACAGGATATACATTATCCCGGACGCGGAGAAGATGAATCCGACCGCCCAGAATGCCATTTTAAAAACCATCGAAGAGCCTCCGGAATATGCAGTCATAATAATGCTCACCACCTCCGCAGGTTCCCTTATAGAGACCATCAGGAGCCGCTGCCAGACGCTGCATCTGCAGCCTCTGCCGGATTCGCAGATAGCAGCCTACCTGAACGATGTGCTGGATGTGAAGGGATCAAAGGCAGAACTGTGCACCGCCTTTGCAAGGGGCAACATCGGAAGAGCGAGGCTCCTGGCCCTCAATGAAGAATACGAGGAGATAAGGCAGTCCGCGGTTTCACTGCTCAGCCACATTCGGGAATCAGACCAGTTAGAACTCATGAACGCCGTTACGGAAGTGGGCAAATGGAATATGGATCCCGGGGATTTTCTGGGGATAATGACTGTCTGGTACAGGGATGTGCTCCTGTACAAGGCTGTGAGGGATCCGGACAGGCTGGTTTTCAGAAACGAGACCAGAGGGATCAAGGACGCCGCAGACCACATTTCCTACGAGGGGATAGAAAATATACTGAACGCCCTGACCAAGGCAAAACAACGGTTCAGAGCAAATGTGACCAAGGATCTGGTGATCGAACTGCTCTTCCTTGCGATCCAGGAAAACAGCCACTGACAGGAGTTGCAGGCTCGGTTTTTTATGAAGAGAAACCAAAAAGAATACTGCTGCGGTTTTATCTGAGAAGAAACAGAAAAGAATACTGCCAAGGTTTTATCTGAAAAGAAACAGAAAAGAGTACTGCCAAGGTTTTATCTGAAAAGAAACACAGAAAACATATACATTATCATTTGAAAGGATATAGATGAAAAAAGTTACAGGAATCCGTTTCAGAAATGCAGGAAAGGCTTACTACTTTGATCCTGCAGGTTTTGAACTCAAGAGAAATGATCATGTGATCGTGGAGACCGTGAGAGGTCTCTCCTTCGGTACGGTTGCAATGGAGCCCTACGAGGTGGATGAATCAAAGATAAAGGCTCCCCTGCTGCCCATAGAGCGCATCGCCACGGAAGAGGATGAGATCAGAAACGCGGAAAACCGGCAGAAGGAAAAGACCGCCTTCGCCACCGCCGCCAGGAAGATCGCGGATCGCGGGCTGGACATGAACCTGGTCTCCACCGAGTACACCTTCGACGGCGCAAAGATAATCTTTTATTTCACCGCCGACCAGCGAGTGGATTTCCGCGAACTGGTCCGGGATCTGGCCTCCATATTCAGGGCCAGGATCGAACTGCGCCAGATCGGAGTCCGGGACGAAACCCGCATGAAAGGCGGGTTGGGAGTCTGCGGACGCCCTGTGTGCTGCGCTTCCTACATGGATGATTTCGCTCCCGTTTCCGTCAGGATGGCAAAGGAGCAGAACCTTTCCCTCAACCCCACAAAGATATCCGGACTCTGCGGCAGGCTTATGTGCTGCCTGAAATATGAGGAGGAAGCCTACGCGGAACTCAGGAGCACCATGCCGGATGTGGGAGATTTTGTCACCACGGAAAAAGGTGAGAGAGGAAAGGTCGCATCCGTGGACCTGATCCGCCAGACCGCCAGGATCCTCATCGAGCGCGGCGAGGAAAAGGAGATGGAAGAATACAAGGCATCGGAACTCAGGTTCACCAAGAAAGCCCCTAAGAACACCAAGAAGCAGAAAAATGAGCGAGCGGACAGACGACCTTCAGAGGAACGGCCTCAGAATAATCCAGGAGACTGAGCTCTTCTGTTTCGGCGTTGACAGCGTGCTGCTGACAGGCTTTGCAGCTCCCGGGATCCGCAGGGGATCCTCTGTTCTGGACCTGGGAAGCGGCAACGGCATCCTGCCCATACTCCTGTCCGCAAAAACCGAAGACACTCATTTTACCGGCATAGAGATACAGGAAGAATGCGCTTCACTGGCCCGGAGATCCACGGAACTGAACGCCCTCACTGAACGGATCCGGATCATCACAGGGGATCTCAAAAATATTGACCGGTACACCGCGCCCTCATCTTTTGACGCCGTAGTCTCAAACCCCCCATATGTAAAAGCCGGCAGCGGACGGGATTATGCAAATAAAAGCCTGTCTGTTTCAAGATCCGAAGTGGCCTGCACATTTGAAGATGTGGCGAGGGCTGCGGCCTTTGCACTTAGAGGCGGAGGAAGTTTTCATCTGGTCCACCGGGCAAACCGCATGCCGGAGATAATAAAAACCCTTATGGAACACAACCTGACGCCCCGGGTCATGTGCCAGGTCCATCCGAATGCAGGCAAAAACGCTTCCATGTTCCTGATGACCGCGGTGAAAGGAGCCGGAATGGAGATGAAACTGCTCCCGCCGCTGATACTGTGCGGTCCTGACGGCGAATACACCCGGGAAGTAAAGGATATATACGGACTCTGACACCTTGAGGAAACCGGTTTACACCGGTGGGCATCAGCTGCTGACATACTGACACCGATTTACTCCGGTGGGCATCAGCTGCTGACGGACTTGCACCGATTTACTCCGGTGGGCATCGGTTGCAGACATACAACCCCGCCCGGCG
>JAILIO010000141.1 GCA_024695225.1 Lachnospiraceae bacterium | reverse complement strand
CCTTTGTAACAGCATATGAATAATGATCGATCCCTTCGATATTTTTCACGGCAGTCCAGGTGATGTAAGCTGTGCCGGTATTGAGGGCGGTGATGGTATATTTACTTTTACCGGGATCCTTGCACTTTACCTCACAGACATTTTCATCGGAGACCTTTCTCGACACATAAGCCCCGGCAAATTCTCTCCCGGAAAGCTTCACTGTGATATCCCGGGAGGATCTTTGGGATTTTCCCGCTCGAAGTTCCAGATTTACGGTCTTTGATGTGATGACTTTATATTTGTTGGAAGTGTCGGTATATTCGGGTTTTGTGTTTTTCACCGTAACCGTGAGCTTTGTTCCGTTTTCAAGCCCCAGACTGTCTGTATATGCGGTGATCACAGCGCTTCCTTCCTTGTTTCTGGCCTTTATCACGCCGTTTTTAAGGGTAATAAACCTTTTCCCATCAGAATTTAAAGCATACCGGATATCTTCCGTGGTCTGCCCTGCCTTTGGCTTTGCATTTAGCCTCAAAGACTCTCCGGGCTCCAGGGATATGCTGCCGTTGTCAGCCCCTTCAAAGACCAGTTCCCCCGACGGACAGGCTACGTTCAGTATAACTGTTTTTCTGAGAGACCCGCATATGATATCGATCTTTGTATTTCCGGTGGAAACCGTTTCAAAGAAACCTGTTCTCCCATCCACTGAGATATTCTTCAGATATGCCACGTTCTCATTTGAAGATGAAAAATAAACAGTATCCGTAAGTTCGCTGTCTCTCTCCGGAGTTACCTTGGCATAGAAAGCGGCGAAGGAATTGACTGACAAGGTCAGTTCGGATACTTCTTCATCCCGGTAAAAAACAGACATCCTTTCAGCATGGTTCTGGGAAAGACTCTCTTTTTTAGGCGATACGGTGACGCTGCAGGATTCCTCAAACCTTCCGTCTTTGGAAACTGCAGTCACAGTTGCCTCTCCCTCGGAAATAGCGGTCAGGATGCCGGATCTGAGGACCTTTACCACATTGCTGTCTGATGAACTGAAGTTTACGCTCTGATCTGCATTTGAAGGGTTTATATCCGCTTCCAGTTTATAGATGTCTCCCCTCACCAGCTCCAGACTCGTTTTGTTCAGTTTCATGCTGATGGCGACCGGGTTATAACTGACAGATACTTTACATTTGGCGGTGCACTTGCCATCGGATGAAGACGCTGTGACAACGGAACTTCCGGCTTCGACTCCGGTGACCGTCCCATCCTCTGATACGGTTGCAGCAGAGCCGGAAACAGACCATCTGATGGTCCTGTCATAGGAATCTTCAGGAAGCGCTGCTGCTTTCAGCTGCATGGACTGTCCTATGCCAAGCGCCAGTTCTGTTTTGTCGATCTTTACTGTCTGTACCGTCGGATTGACAATGACCATGCAGTTAGCCGTCACGCCGCTGCCGTCTGCTGCGCGGGCTGTGATGTTTGCATTCCCTGCGCCTTCTGCCTTTATATTGCCATCCTGATCCACAGTGACAGCGGAAGTATTGTCGCTTTTCCAGATCAGGTCCGGCATGGTCGCATCTTCCGGATAAACTGTGGGTTTCATGGCAATGCTGTCATTTCTGTCGATCATAAGCGCCTGATTGTCCAAGGCTATGTCATTCACAAAAAAGAACAGCGGCGTAGAAGTGAAAGAAAGTCCCTGCTGCATGAATGTTATATTGCTTCCCGCAGGATGTTCAATGTAATTGCAATAGAACGGATACGGAAAAGTTGCAAAGCCGGAAGCCAGCATGGGATTAATAAGAGCCGGCATTTTTATAACCTTAAGGCTCTCACATCCGGAGAACATTCCGGACATATTCTGGACACTGCCGAACTGAAGTCCGCCCATATCGATGGATTTAAGGGCTGTACAGTTCCTGAACATAAAGCCTGCGTCTATGACATTTGCTGTGACCAGCGGAGTCAAATCCAGATGAACAAGTTTTTTGCATCCGGAGAACATGCTGCTCATCTCTGTGACCGCAGTTGTATCAAGACCTCTGAAATCTATGTTCTTAAGGAGCGGACAGAGATGGAAGAAATGATAAAGGCTCCCCTCTCCGTAAACCTTGTTGCCGTCAGATCCAAAATTTACATCAGTGACTATCGCAGGGAAGAAATTTTCCTCTCCCTTTGTTACATACACATCACAGTATTCGCCCTTCACAAGAGCTTTACCGTGTATATCCACCCGTCTTTCTCTTCCGTTATATTTGGTAATGGTGATCTTTCCGGTGCCCTCGGTGTACAGATAAGAAAAATCATCGATCCAGGCGGATCTGAAGGAGAATCCCTCCCCCTGTTCTTTAAGAGCAGCCTGATCCTCATCTGAGATAACGTCATCCTCGGTAACGTCTTCCCCGGTCATTGCCGGATCTTCAGCTGTCGTCTCACCGGAAACTGCATTATCCTCTCCCAAAACAGCATCTGTTTCAGGTCCGCCGTAAACCTCAGAAACATCATATGTATCCACAGGCATCTGCTCCGGCTGGACATCTGCGCCTTCATTTACGGTTCCCTGCGGCGGCAGCGCCGTGTAGTCATTGTTCTCAGGCTGTATCCCGATGACGGAACCTATCATCTCATTGATGGTATTCCCTTCCACGGCATAGGCAGTAAGGGGCTGAAATAACATCATTGCCCCGGCTAAAATAAGCGCTATTGCTCTTTTAGTACTTTTACCCGTCATTCTGCCAGATCCTTGAATTCCTTTCTGCTGAAGTCTTCAAGCACAGACCGCCTGAGGAGCGTAAGAGCGGCGGCGGTGGCTGATTCCCTCACCTTATTGCGGTTACCGCTGAATTTGTATTCCTTTACTTCGCACTTGCCATTTACATAGCATCCGATATACACAAGGCCCACAGGTTTCTTGTCAGTTCCCCCGTCCGGTCCCGCTATGCCGGTGACCGAAACTGCTATATCAGACTTTGCAGCAGCTGCGGCCCCTTTTGCCATTGCAGCTGCAGTCTTTGCAGAAACTGCGCCGTATTTGTCCAATGTAGACCCGCGAACCCCCAGGAACTTCCGTTTTGATTTGTTTGAATAGGTTACAAAACCGCATTTATACGTATCTGAAGCCCCGGGAACACTTATCAGTCTGGATGCCACAAGCCCTCCTGTACAACTCTCCGCTGTGGTCACAGTCAGGCGGTTAACCTTGAGCAGATCTATAATGGACTGTTCAAGGGTAATATCGTCTTCCGTTGCATATACATAAACCCCAAACCTTCTCTTTAATTCCTTTGTAACAGGTTTTACAAGTTTTTTTGCCGCCTTTTCATCTCCGGCTTTTGCAGTCACCCTTATATGGACTTCCCCGGTCTTTGCATAAGTGGCGATGGTGGGATTGTCCTGATTGTCGATCATATCGGTGATGGCGGCTTCCACTGCGCTCTCTCCCACCCCGCAGATCTTCACATTCTGCGAATAAATGACCGAGTCCGAGATGCTCTTCAGATAAGGGGTGACCTTATTATCCAGCATGGGCACGAATTCATTGGGAGGACCGGGCATGAGTATAAGCCTGTGGCCATCCTTTTCAACTATTATACCCGGGGCTGTACCTTCGGGATTCTCAATGACTATAGCTCCCTCAGGGATGAGCGCCTGTTTCCAGTTGTTGTCTGTGGGCTTTCTGCCCCTTTTCTTAAAAAACTCGTCGATCGCGTGCCTGGAACCTTCGTCTTCAACGAGTCTGAGTCCCATGACCTTGGCAACGGTTTCCTTTGTGAGATCGTCTTCCGTAGGTCCGAGACCGCCGGACAAAAAGATCAACTCAGATCTTTTAAGGGCATCATTCAGTGCCTCGGTAAGCCTTTCCTCATTATCCCCCACGACAGTCTGTCTGTAGCAGGAAATGCCGAGAGCGGCAAGCCTTTCTCCCAAAGCAGCCGCATCCGTATTTATTATGGTCCCAAGCAAAAGTTCCGTACCCACAGAAATGATCTCAGAAGTCATAGAATCCCCCTTAAAAAATCCATTCCGCTCAGATATTTGACATATCAAGCACCGATCTGTTCTTTGCAATGTAATCCACAAGGGATACCACCGTCAGTATGACTGCGATCCACATTACCACATTGGATAAAACGACGTACCACGGGTAAGTCAGATCAGCTATCAGCAGTATCACCATAGCCATCTGGGAAACTGTTTTCGATTTTCCCCACATGGAAGCTGCTATGACTATGCCATTATCTGCAGCGATCAATCTGAAACCGGATATGGCAAACTCTCTGGCAACTACGATCACGGTGACCCATGCCGGCAGTTTTCCAAGGGCTGTAAGGCAGATCATGGCGCTTGTCACCAGCAGTTTATCTGCCAGGGGATCCATAAACTTGCCAAAATCCGTGATAAGGTTGTATTTCCGGGCGATCATACCGTCAAACATATCCGTAAGGGATGCCAGGCAGAACAGTGCCAGCGCAAACCATTTAAAACCCGGATCGGTCTCCGTAAAAAGCATAAAGAACACGAAAAAGGGTATCATCAAAACCCTGAGCATTGTGAGTTTATTTGGAAGGTTCAATATCAGTCCTCCGTTCTCAGTTCCGCCTCCAGGTCATAACCTGCAGAACCTGTAACTATACAGTCAACAGTAATGCCGCTCAAAAGCTCCCTGTCAGACTTTAAAAACACCATTCCGTCAACATCAGGAGCGTCTCTGTATGTGCGGCATGCATACACATCTTCACCGGGCAGGAATCCGTCAACAATGACCCTGACCCTCAGGCCTTTCATCTTTTCAGCTGAAGAAAAGGCGATATCCTGCTGAAGTTCCATGATCTCCCGTCTTCTTCGCTGCTTGGTCTTCCAGTGCACCTGATCAGGCATGCTGTAAGCTTTGGTGCCTTCTTCCCGGGAGTAAATGAAAACCCCCAATCTGTCAAAACGCTCTGTCTCCACAAAATCCATCAGGATCTCATGGTCTTCTTCTTTTTCCCCGGGAAATCCGGTGATAAGTGACGTCCTGACCGCGATTCCCGGCATCTCATCTCTGAGATGAGCTATGACATCATGTATCCCTGCCCTGTCGGTATGCCTTCCCATAGCTTTCAATATCCTGTCC
>JAILIO010000109.1 GCA_024695225.1 Lachnospiraceae bacterium | reverse complement strand
AAGACCGTATAAGCCCATTTCCACTTGTCCGTGCTGTAAGTGTAACTCCCCTTTATGGCGACGGCATCCATTTCAAAGGTAAACATCAGGAATGTCGCTCTTATGGCCACTCCCAGGGAAAAACTGGCACTATCCACCATTGCTCCCTTTAAGCTTCCGTCATCCATCTGTTTCCCCAGGATAAAGTTCGCAGAGACATTGATCTTTATGAAAGCTTCAAGCTTTGCAAGCTCCACACCTGCGCCTACTCCGATCTCCAGATTGACCGTGGGATTTATGCTTACACCGCTCCACAGGAGTTTGCTCGTTACATCCTCTACGGTGTTCATGTAGTATATACGGGTACTGTCAGTAAGCCCCACGATCCGCACATATTTTGTGCTATCGAACTTAAGGCCATCTGATTTATTCTTGAGCTGAACCTGGATCTTGTTGCCGCCGTCGGAATTTATGTAGCCCGTCCTGGTACCTGCAGTTGTAGTCGTACCGTCTTTGCTGTCCAGGACTTCAATATAGACCTTGCCCTTGAACCTTATATTCAGGTTCACATAGTCTGTGCTGACCACCAGGGCTTCATTCTTATTTAGATCGTGATCCTGGCCCTCGGGAACTAAAGGCGTCTTGCCCTCAACAACATTATGGGAAATGGTGCCGCCGGATCCGACCGTGAGCTTTGCGTTAATGGAAATATAAGCATAGATAAACGGGCACGCTGCCAGGCGGACAGTGTACTTGAAGGAAACTGCTCCGGTTATGCCTGCTGCGAACTCCTGGAAATACCAGTTGTTTGTGTTGGTATCATATTTTATGTTGAAAGTCATGGCAAAACTCAAAGAGAAGGTAGTCTTCATACATTCTATGGATTTCCCGCTCTTGCTGTCCTTGTAGCCGGCTTTTTCCCACTGTTCCAAAAGTTTGTCATAACTCCCGTTTTTCAGTTTATCGTAGACACCCGCAAGTTCACCTGTGGAAAGGCTCAAGGGGTCCGTAATGGTCTTAGGGAATGTCTTTTTATCCTTACCCACTGTTTTACTCAGGATGGGAACCGATATCAGTATGCTTATCTTATTTTTGCCCGTTACGATGGTGGCGAGACCCTGGGGAAGGGATCCCTTCCAGCTGGCCAGGTTTGCATTATAATCGATGTCAAATTCCGAATAATCATGTTGGTCTCCATCGCTGGTGTCCATCCCGGCCGCGCCCATATCTCCGTCATTGGTCTCGCTGGCCCAGTCGCCGTTTGGCGAAGCTGAGCGTTCGGTGAGAGATGAGCTCTCAGGCTCGAGTTCTGCCGCAGTACCTGCATTCGCTTGCAGCTCGTCAGCAGTGTGTTCCTGCTCAGTCACACACAAAGCTATGGTAGTATCTCCCGTGAAGGATCCAAGATAGCCGTTCAGTTTTTCTTTTGCTTCTGCATCGGTTGTAACTCCCTTTGCTGAATCATAGTCATAGTCCACAATGGGGAAATTGTCACCCATAAGGGTGTGCTCTAACAGGATAGGTTCGGGATTGCTGAAGGGATAGATCAGATTCCCTTCATAATCGGGATTCCATTCATAGGTATTGTGATACTCCGTCTGGGAGTAGTCGGTATTCTCGTCAGGGGGCGTTGACAGATCCTTTATAGGACTGTGATCCCCTCCCAGAGGGACGTCCACATACTGCATGGCTGTTGCTTCAGCGCCGTACATAACATGTCCGTCCGATGTTCTTTTGCCGTCTTTGTCTGTTCCCGGCATGATATACCGATAACTGTTCTGCTCTTCCGTCAGCCGGCTTATCATCTCTTCTTCCGTCCGGCTGGTGGTGAAGGCAGGCAGCACCTGGGCTGCATCACTGTCCTTTGCATCAACCGGCTTTTCCAGATACCGTGGGGTCATGGTGTAGAATATCTTTGAAAAATACTGTCCGTATTTTCCCCCTTCAAGCTCCACCGGCTGGAACATGGACTCGTCGTAGCTTCCGCCCTCCTCCATATAGAATTCAAAGGTATCTTCTGTCCCTTCATCCAGCACGAAATATCCGGTATTCGCATTGTAGGAACCATTGATCTTTCCGTCGCCGTTTCCGTCCAGGTATATTTCGACCCGGCTGATTGAAGCCTCCATGATGCTGGGCATGCTCAGATACTCTTTCTTGTAATAACTGAAACTGACCTTTGCAAAGGCGAGATCTGACACGGACAGATAGATCTTGTCATTTCCGTTATACTGATTTCCGTTTACGGCGATCACGTCATTTTTGCTGCGATTGAAGTTGATATACTGGACATTTTCATATGTCCCCAGGTTCTTAAGGGGATTTTTGTCCCCGGATGCCCAGTCAGTTTTCGGGATCTTGATCTCTGTTATATTCTTGCTGCCGAAGTGCGGCGCATCCTTCATGGCTTCGCTGACTCCGAGGGTAATGTAATCCGAACCGCTTCTCCAGAAATCATTCCAGGCTTCCCCTACCTTGTCCGTATCTATTTCGGATGTGATATTGCCTTTGTCGTCAGTCTTCCTCGGCACTGAGGGCCTCAGGTTCAGTTCTATCTCCTGGCTGCGTGTCATGACTGCGTTTATGGTGTATGTGTCATTCAGATCCGCTTCTTCCATGCCATCCCAGAGCATGGTCACATAATAGACACCGTTGGTGCCGGGTTCTATACGCGCGTTTACAATGCTTCCGTCGCTCCGGGTCATGTAGACAGCTGTGTTAAGAGCGCTGCCGGAATATGGTTTGTAACTGTCAGTGTACTTGAGGGAGAATTTTAATTTGCTTCCCACATAGATGCGGCCATCACCATTCACGCCTCCATTCCCGTTATCTATAACGACTTCAGGCTTCATGCTGGCATAGACGCCGCTGTCCTTCTTAAGCGCGGCACCATTCGCAGGCGCAGTGATCACATCTCCGTCTCTGCTTTCGCCGTCGTTTGCGGTGTGGATACGGAGATTCAGGTTATTATTGAACACTCTCCTTTTCAAGGAACCTTCCGTAATACGGCTGAAGGCATTGTTATCTCCGATTTCATGATCTTTGTTCTTTGTGGTCCACAGCTTTAATTCATTTACATTGTCCGTCATTCCCCAACTATCACTGAGGTTCCCATTTGTGGTATAGCTGACCTTGTATGTCCAGGTGGTATATTTGTTTTGAGGATTACAACTCGTGGAGCTTCTGCCGGGTATCTCCGCCCCGCCATAGACTATGCAATACCCGTACCATG
>JAILIO010000023.1 GCA_024695225.1 Lachnospiraceae bacterium | reverse complement strand
TTCAGGCCGCTTCCCTGTATCGTAATGTTCTTAAGGGATGTCATACGCGCAAGGCCGTCAGATCCTATCTCCGCCGTCGCCTCAGGCAGGGTGATCCCGGTCATGGACGTACATTTGTTAAAGGCGTTACTTCCGATCTTTTTCACCTTCGCCGGGATGTTCACGTCAGTCAGGCCCGTACACTCTTCAAATGCATGGGCCGAGATCCCCACCATCGTGGACGGGAGTGTCACCTTCTGTATCGGGGCGCAGTATGCAAAGGCGTAGTCGGGCATCGCCGTCACTCCCTCGGGAACGGTGATCTCCGTGAGCTTTGTGCATCCTTCGAATACCGCTCCGTTTCCGCTGTAGTAAGTCACGCTTTCCCATGACAAAGGGTAGTCTATGCTCTCAAGGCCGGTGCATCCGTAGAAAGCCCTCCTGGCTATGCTCTTTACGCTGGCGGGGAAGGACACGGTCTTAAGTCCGGTACATCCCGCAAAAGCATACCCGCCTATGGTCGACACGCAATTCAGGTTCAGTTCCGTCAGTCCCGTACATCCGTTGAATGCATCACTGCTTATGGCAGTCAGGGTATTGGGAAAAGGAAACCTCTCAAGCAGGACGCAGGACTGAAAGCTCCCGCTTCCGATGGTCGTGAGTATGGAATCATTTTCCACCGCCACATCGGTAAGAGCTGCACATCCCTTAAACGCGCTGTTTCCGATGGTTTCTACCGTTTTGGGGATGGTCACCTTTGTAAGGACGTTATTTTTTTCAAACGCGGAAGCGCCGATAGACTGGACCTCATAGGTACCCACTCTGGAAGGTATCGTTACCTCTGCAGAGCTTCCCTTGTATTTGGTTATGCTGGCATAGGATCCGTTCAGGATGACATATTCATAATCCCCAAAGGTTCCCGAAGCGCCTGCAGCAGAAAGGGCGTCCCCTTCTTCGCCGGCGGAATCAGCGGGATCCGGAGCGCCTTCGCCTGCGGTCTCAAGGCTGTCGTCTGCGTCCGGATATACATCCGTCTCGGGGACATCATCTGCTTCAGAGACGCCGTCCTCATCCGCTTCAGGGATACCTCCATCATCTGCTTCAGGGATACCTCCCTCATCCGTGTCATCCCGGACCGGTCCTGCATCGCTCCCCTCCTCAAGGAAAGACACATCCGATGAATAGCTGCCGGAGTCCTTCGTATCTATCCCTTCCGCCGCCATCTGGTCTATGATATTTCCCACCACTCCGGCCATCATGGCGTCGGAGGGTCCGGATACGGCGTCACCCTGCGGAGCGTAGGAACTCCCATCCCCTGCCATGGCGTATGCCGAGCAGTTCGATACGAGCAGAATGACAGCGATAATGACCGACAACAATTTACCCGCTTTACGTTCCATGATCATTTCTCCTTCTTTCCTTTTCTCTCAGGGAATGAGGTCTCATATTTGATCCCAAAGCCCTGAACCTTTTTTCCTGACTTGTCAGTGTACTCGTAGGGCTCGACCCCCACCATCCTGACATACATGTCATAATTCTTTCCATTCTTTGATCTTAGCCCTCTGAGCAGGACTTTTTTACCGGCAAGGATGTCAGTTATCTGGTTTCTGGTGAGGACCTTGCCGAAAGCCTTCCCGGGTGTGAAACCGCACTTTTGACTGCAATAAGCCCCAAATTTCCCATATCTGACATCTCCGTCACATTTCGGGCATTTACCGACACTATTGCTTTCTGAGTTTTTTTCACCACCGGTAGCACTGTCACCTTTTGACAACTTTTCAAGATCCCTGCCGATTATATCCATGGTGACGCTGTCACACTGTTCCTTCAGCTTCTTTTCAACCGACAGCGCCTGTTTTTCACCGTTTCTCACCCCGTCCAGGCTTTCCTCCCACTGGCCGGAGGTTGTGATATCGAATAGCACCGTATCGCCTATGGTGTCGATCACGTGTTCCGCCTTCGCTTCAGCGTAGAATACGCCCTTTTCTCTTCTGAAATAGCCGCATTTGATGCAGTCCTCGATGATATTGGCGCGGGTGGCGGGAGTTCCTATCTGATAATTCACCTTACTGCCGCTCTCGTCCTTGTAATCCTCGGGATTGTCAAGGGCCTTGATAAGCGAACCGTCATTATATCTTGAGGGAGGCTTGCTGACGCACTCCTTGGGGCTGAACTCCACAGGCTCAAGGGTCTGTCCCTTTTCCAGGCTCAGCAGTATCTCTTCCTTTTCCTTTTCCCTGGGTACAGCACCGCTTCATAACCGGGTTCCAGTATCTTTGAAGCCTTGTATATGTAAACATCGGGGCAGCCTTTCCCGTCCCCTTCGAGGGCCTTTGCAGACAGGTGCCTGGTCTTTTTGGGGGAGGCAAAGACCGCCAGGAACCGCCTGGCAATGAGACCGTAAAGCCTGGTTTCATCCTGGTCCATCGCCCCCTGCTTACCCGTAGGTATGATGGCCGTATGCCCTTCTTTCGCTATAGCCTTGTCGTTTACATAGGTCTTGTCGGAAAGCACCTCCCGGGGGCTTCTTGTCAGAAGCCGGGTATCTGTTCCGGTCACGGCGGACGCTCCCTTGACTATGGAAGTCAGATCGGTGTTTCCCGAGATATATTCACAATCCGACCTGGGGTAGCTTGTGAGCTGCTTTTCATAGAGTCTCTGGAGCACGGAAAGAGTCTTTGCCGCAGGGAACTTAAGCTCCTTGTGGGCTTCCACCTGAAGTGTGGAAAGCTTGAACAGTTTGGGGGCTTTGGTGCTCTTGACCTGATCCTTAAACTCGGTAACGGTGCAGAAAGCGGGCACAGGGGACGGCATGGCGTCCATTTTGTCCTCAAATTCCTTCTCGCAGACAAACTCAGCCTTCATGTAGGTGAAACGCTTTTTGAAGGTGACCTTTTCCACATAATCCCGGATAGCCCGCTCCCTGTCCACTATCATGCGTATGACGGGAGCCTTCACCCTTCCAAGCCTGTAAATATCCCCCAGCTTGACCGTAGCCGCGCGGGTTATGTTCAGGCCGAATTCATAGTCCAGGTGCTGGCGCGTCAGGGCTGCCCCGTAGAGATCGTCGTACTCCGAGTCGTCTTTCATGGAATTCAGGGCCTTGATAATGGCGGGATGAGTGATATCGTTGGACCAGAACCTCTTTACGGGGAGGGTGTTCTTTACATATTCCAGCGTCTCCCGGACCAGGAGCTCTCCTTCCTGATCGGGGTCTCCGGCGTGTATCACGACATCATATTGACCGCTGTGGACAGCGGCGCTGATATCTTTGACAAGCTTTTCTTTTCCCTTGAGGACCTGATATGAATAGTCCACGGTTATGGGCAGATTGCTCGCGGTCCATTTTTTATACTTAGGATCCGCATCTCCGGGCATGACAAGGCCTATCAGGTGTCCCGCCTGGGCCAGAAAATCTATTTCCATGGGGACCGAGGCCCTGCTTTCGTTGTAAGCAGATCTTATTTCCCTCATAAGAGAAGGTTTTTCGGCTATGAGTATCGCTTTCAATTTACAGTGTCTGTTTCGCCCTCCGGGAGATACGTTGTGGCGGAAATGCTTATCGTCCGTCGTAACTGCGGTCGCAAAATACTCCTGAAACCCATGGAAGATCTCCTTCCGCAGATCCGCGGAAAACCCTGCGGCGGTCTTCATGTACTCTTCGCCTCCATGGGGTAGTGATCTATCCTTTGAAGCCTTCATGACAAGAATGGATTATTATAGCAACATTCCGGCGCTCCGACAATGGTCATTGTAAAATAGAGGATCATGCACCGTCGGGCCGCGGCCACCCGATATATTTCACAAAAATAGCGATTTCATCGGGTCGATGACGGGTCCCCTCGAAACCCGGCAGCCGTCTCCTCGAAAAACCCGGAAAGTTAGGATAAGACGAGAGATTTCTTTGATTTTATCCTCTCCCAGGGCAATGTCTGATCTTTTCCATGGGTCATGTTCTCTCAACGGGTTATGTCTGAGATTCTCAACAAGTCATATCTGATCTTCTCCACGGGCTATCTCTGATTTTCTCTACGAGCTTTGCTGTATTTAGTTGACAAACACCCAAATAACCGGTTTTCCGTTATTCGGTCCTAACCTTAGACTATATTTATTTCTTTTGGAACAAAACAGATGCCAACAATCATGATGCAGAACTTTTTTTATCTTACACCCACTATAAAACCTTTGCAAACGCAACATATTGCCATGATTCTGTAAAACCATACTATTTGTTGCACCCGAATTTTCATCTGGGAGCAGACAATCTGCAAAATAATTCTCACGAATGATTGTGCCAAGTTCGTAAAGCTATATTTCATAATACTTGGTCCCGCTTGTATATCATTAGAGATGATTGCTCCAGTCCACTTCTTCCATCAGTTTAGCAGTCATTTCCTCTGAGGGCTTTTCGCGCTCCCCGATCTTCTTTGCGGGTGAACCCACATATATACCCCAGGGTTCCAGATCCTTTGTGACAAGGGCGTTTGCCCCAACAACAGCTCCCTCTCCTATGGTCACTCCCGGAAGCAGCGTGCAGTTGGCTCCAATATACGCATCAT
>JAILIO010000233.1 GCA_024695225.1 Lachnospiraceae bacterium | reverse complement strand
TGTACGGCAAGAAATCCTATGAAGAACTTGAATACAGGCAAAAGACCGCCACAGCGCCCGATGTGGTGGCTTATCTCAGCGAGATGTTCGGAGTTGAGGGCTATGACATGGAGAAGAGCCTGAAGATCCTGGCGGTCAGGTTTGCCATGAACTCCAACAGTTACCAGCAGTACATAGCGACGACCATAGCCAGCAATGTGTCCAGAAAGACCGTGGCAGTCATACTGGAAAATCAGGACGAGCTTGCAGGGGTGGAAGTGGCGGAGGGCACTATCAGAAAGTATAACGATTCCGTTTATTTTTCCCAGATACTGGGATATACGGGAAAGATATCCCAGGACGAACTGGAGTCCTATTCCGCGAAAAATCCCGAGTATGATATGACCGACACAGTGGGGAAAGCGGGGATTGAAGCTTCCATGGAGGAGCATCTCCAGGGCAGGAAGGGGTCTGAGATCCTGTATGTGAACAATCTGGGGAAAGTCATAGAGACCATGGGACGCACGGAACCGGCCGCGGGAAATGATGTGTATCTGTCCATCGACAAGGACCTTCAGATCGCATGCTACGACATCCTGGAACAGAAGCTTTCATCCATACTCCTGGCAAAGATAAAGGATATAAAAGAATACAATGCGGAAAACAGTTCCGATATAGTGATACCCATTTACGACGTCTATATAGCCTGCTTTGCAAACAATATAATCGACAGGGATCACCTGGCTTCTCCCGATGCCTCCAACACGGAAAAGGAGATATATCAAAAATACAGGACTATGCTCTCCGAGGCCCTCACGTCTCTTGAAGAGGAGCTGGTCACCGTACACACCCCTTATGATCAGCTGCAGAAGGAATATCAGGCCTATGAGACCAGGGCGGTCCAGCTCTTGTATTCAGACGGAATCCTGATGTCCTCAAGCGTGGACAGGGACGATCCGGTTTATATCGCCTGGACCACGGACGAAACCATCAGCATGTATGAATTCCTCAATTATGCCATCACCATGGGATGGGTGGATGTCACAAGGCTTGACATAGATGAGAAGTACACGGATTCGGAAGCGGTATACCGGAAACTGGTGGACAAGCTGATCGAAGAACTCAGGACTGACGACGGGTTTTCCACGGTGGTCTACAGATACATGATCAGGAACGATGTGATAGAGGGATGGCAGGTGTGCCGGGTGCTGATAGACCAGGGAGCTGTAGGGGTGGAGAGAGCCGAACTGTCCAGGTTCGAACACGGTCAGGAGTCCGCCTACGACTTTATGAGAAACAGGATAGAGCAGCTGGATATCACTCCGGGCCAGCTGGCTTTGGATCCCCACTCCGGGTCCATAGTGGTCACGGATACATCCACAGGCAAGGTCAAGGCTCTGGTCTCTTACCCTTCCTATGACAATAACAGGATGGCAAACGGCGTGGACGCTGATTATTATGCGGCTCTCAGGATAGACCTTTCATCTCCCCAGCTGAATTACGCAACCATGCAGAAAACAGCGCCGGGATCCACATTCAAGATGGTCTCTGCCACGGCAGGGCTTAAGGAAGGGGTCATAGATCCGGGGAGCGGCATCGTATGTCATGGGATATTTGACAAGACTGACCGGGCGGCCCGGTGCTGGATATATCCCGGAGCCCACGGTTCTTTGAATGTGACAGGAGGCATCAGGAATTCCTGCAACTGTTTCTTCTATGAAGTGGGTTACAGACTGAGCCTGGTGGGCGGGGTCAACTACAAGTCGGATGTGGGACTCCAGACTCTTGCAAAATATGCCCGGATGTACGGGCTTGGGGAACCCAGCGGGGTGGAGATAGATGAGTCTGATCCTGAGATATCGGATATCGACTCTGTCAGGTCTGCCATAGGCCAGGGCTCCCACAACTATACCACAGTCCAGCTGTCCAAATATGTGACAGCCGTGGCAAACCGGGGCACCTGTTACGATCTGACCCTTATTTCCAAGGTGTCCGAGGCCTCGGGAAAAACTGTGTATAACAAAGAGACTTCGGTGTATAATCAGATAGATATGGATCCCTCCTGCTGGACTGCTATACAGTCGGGGATGAGGGGCGTCGTTGAGAATAAAGCTTATTTCTCGGACCTGGGGGTCAGCGTTGCGGGAAAGACGGGTACCGCCCAGGAATCATCCAGCAGGCCAAACCATGCGTTGTTTGTGTCTTATGCGCCGTATGAGAACCCGGAAGTATCGGTTTCTGTCAGGATAGCAAACGGTTATACATCGGATTATGCGGCGCAGACTGCCAGGGAAGTGTACAGATACTATTACGGCCTTGCGGGTGCGGGAGAGATACTTAAAGATGTTTCTGATGAACTTGAAGAGGGAGTTATTAACGGAGACTAAATGATGGTAGAACTTAAGAGTTACAAAAACGGTATAGTTGTCAGGATGAATCCGGAGTCATCTCTGGAGACGCTGAAATCAGAGGTTGCAGAGAAATTCAGGGAAGCCACGGATTTCTTTGGCGATGCCAGGATAGCGGTCTCTTTTTCCGGAAAGGAAATTACCCTGGAAGAGGAGTTCATGCTGGCAAGGGTGATAGAAGAAAACAGCAGGGTCAGGGTCATATGTGTGACCGGTATGGATGAAGGATCTGAAAGACTTTTTGGAAAAGCTCTGGAGAAGGCCGAGTTTGAAATTGAGAATTTTGCCTTCCTTCATGCGGATGTGAAAAGAGGAAGCGTGAGAAAGGGAGAGAGAGTGAGTTCATCCCATTCCCTGGTGGTGCTGGGAGATATAGAGAAGGGGTCCAGTATCGAGATAGACGGGGATCTGTACTGCTTCGGCACCCTTTCCGGGGCCGTAAGCGCCGGGAATGATATGCTGGAAGGGCACAGGGTCATAGCGCTGTCATTTTCCCCGGAGTATCTTCAGATTTCAGGCGTTATATATGTGCCCGGACGTGAAAAGACAAAGGGGCTGGGCTTCAGGACACAGAAAGGCCCCCGCATCGCCCGGACCGGCATAGGCGGGAAGATAATAGTGTCCCCGCTCACAAGGCAGATATTGGATTCACTGGAACTGGAAGAGTGATATGTTTTCGAGATACAGGATATCTGATTTTGATTTTAAACTGATAGTCTATGTGATAATGCTGGCCCTTGTGGGCATATTTGCCGTGGGTTCCGCCAAGGAATCCCTTATGAACCGCCAGATAATGGGGGTTGTGGTGGGGGTGTTCCTGATGGTGGTGATAACCCTCATGGACTATTCCGTGTTGCTGCGGGCATACTGGATCATCTATGCGGTGAACCTGGTGCTCCTGGTGCTGGTCAACGTTATGGGACACACCTCCGGCGGTGCCCAGAGGTGGATAAACATCGCAGGTATCCAATTCCAGCCCTCGGAGATAGCAAAGCTTTCGCTGATCCTCTTCTATGCGGCCTTTATAAAGGTCCATATGGAGCAATTGAACACGATACTTTACATACTGTTGTGCATAGTACTGTTTTTACCTGTGATATTCCTGATATACAATCAGCCCGACATGTCCACCAGCCTTATGACCAGCGTACTCTTTCTGGTCATAATGTTTGTGGGAGGCGTGAGCTGGAAGGTGGTCATAGGCTTTTTTGCCATAGTGATACCCGGGATCATGATATTCTTTTCGCTTATCATGCAGCCGGACCAGACGATCATAAAAGATTATCAGAGGAACAGGATACTGGGCTGGATATACCCTGAGGAGTACGAGGATACCGTCGCATACCAGCAGACCAATTCTGTCACAGCCATCGGCTCCGGACAGCTTATGGGAAAGGGTTACAGGAACAATGAGATCAGTTCCGTGAAAAACGGAAATTTCATTTCCCAGCCCCAGACGGATTTTATTTTCGCGGTGATAGGCGAAGAATTCGGGTTTATGGGCACATGTACCGTTATTGTCTTGTTGATTTTAATTTCATTTGAATGTATTATTATTGGTATGAAATCGCCCGACGTAGCCGGGCGGATCATAGGTGCAGGAATGGGCGCTCTGATAGCGTTTCAGGGATTTATGAACATAGGGGTCGCTACCGGAGTCCTTCCTAATACGGGGATACCTCTTCCCTTCGTGAGTTACGGGCTTACCTCGCTGGACAGTTTGTTCATAGGCATAGGTTTTGTGCTGAGCGTGGGAAAAGAGGAAAGCGCAAACAGAATGTACAGGGAAGGCAGCGATGAATATAGCATTGATCGCAAATGATGCAAGAAAAGGTCTGATGCAGAACTTTTGCATAGCCTACAGGGGAATTCTTGCGAAGCACGAGCTTTATGCCACAGGGACTACCGGCAGGATGGTAAGTGATGCGTCAGGGCTCACTGTGAACAAAGTCTTGTCAGGAGCCTTGGGGGGCGGACAGCAGCTGGGCACCCTGATAGAACAGAATGAGATAGATCTGGTCATTTTTATACGGGATCCTTTTGAGAAGATGAATCCTGAGCCCGATCTTTCGGATATAGGAAGGCTTTGCGATATACACAACATCCCCTTTGCGACAAACCTTGCTACCGCTGAGCTTTTGATCAAATCACTGGACAGAGGAGATATGGAGTGGCGTGAGATTTATAAATAAACCCATTCTGGCAGTTGTACCTTTTATCCTGGCGCTTACGGTGCTTGCAGGGTGTGGACAGCCATATTCATTCCCGTTTGATGCGGGCTCCGGCAGGTCTCAGTTCACTTTGGGAAGTGTCAGTGTGACAGGCAGGGCAGACCCGTTCTCCGACGGACTTTCGGTGGTTACGGGGGATGTGAACGGAAGAGCGATAGAGGAAATGAGGGATGACCAGTCGGCCGGGATATTCTCATTATCCGGAGAAGAGACGCTTTACGCTTACAATGTCCATGAAAAGGCGAGTCCGGCCTCTCTGACCAAGATCATGACGGCGCTGGTGGCTCTGGAAAATATGAGCGCCGATACCATGCTGACTGCCTCGGAAGATATAATCGTAGAAGAATCCGGAGCAGTGTCCCTGGGGATAGACAAAGGGGACAGGATGACGCTTGATCAGGCTCTTCATTTTCTGTTGATGGAGTCGGACAATGATGTTGCCATACTGGTGGCGGAAAATGTTGCAGGTTCGGTGGAAACATTCACAGGGCTGATGAATCAGGAATCGATGAAGCTTGGGGCCACCAACTGTACTTTTCTGAATCCCAACGGCCTCACGGAAAAAGGCCATGAGGTGACGGCTTACGATCTTTACCTGATAATGAGGAAAGCCGTGGAGTACAGCACATTTGTGGATATAATAGGCTGTGCCAGTTACAGCACCCAGTACACCAAGGGCGATGGGAGCACGGTTGAGAAGGAGATCATTTCCACCAACGGTTATATCACCGGGGAGTATTCGGCTCCGGACAGTGTGACAGTCCTTGGGGGGAAGACCGGCACCACAGCAGCAGCGGGACACTGCCTTATGTTGTACGTGAAGGACAGTAAGGGAACGCCGTACGCAGTTATCGTGATGCATGCGGGCTACAAGGAAGAGCTTTACGCTCAGATGGACAAGGTCCTCGCCCTTTTGGAACCGGGGGATGAAGCCGCCGGGTGAGGACACGGTTATTTGAATTTGTAAGAAATTGGGAGATCCATGCTCCCGTTATGATAACAAAACTTGACAGTCAAAGGAGGGTACGCCAATGGTTATGCTCATTACCGGGGAGAAGGGAAAGGGAAAGACAAAGCACCTTTTGGATAAGGTGAACTCCGAGATCAAAGACATCAAAGGGTCAGTGGTCTTTCTCGACAAGAGTGCGAAGCACATGTTCGAGCTTAACAACAGGATAAGACTTATAGATGTATCAGAGTATTCGCTTAAGGATCCGGATGAATTTGCCGGGTTCATCAGCGGCATCATTTCCCAGGACCACGATCTGGAACAGATCTATGTGGACAATCTTCTGAAACTTTCAAATGCTTCCGATGAAGAGATCGAACCCCTTATCGACAGGCTGGATGATATCGGCAAAAAGTGGGGAGTGGATCTGGTCATCAATATATCTAAAGACGAAAAGGAATTGAGCGAGGGAGTTCGCAAGAGAATAATAATCTCCCTTTGATCGGCATATGGCAGGAAATAACAACAGCGTTATCCGGTATAGAAAACGCATCAATCTGAATATCGGTTTGATCATATTCGCCGTGATCTTGATACAGATCACGGCGGCTGTTGTTTCTTATGCCAGAACTGAGCATATCAGAGGATATGAAGTGCGCAGTGGTTCCCTGTCCTCGGTAAACACCTATGTCGCTGTGGCCCTGAGAGACGAGAACATAGTGAATGCAGGGAATTCCGGATATATCAATTATTACATCCGGGAGGGGACCCACGCTGCCAAGGGCGACCTGGTCTGTACCATAGATGAGACCGGTTCCATTGCAGAGGCTGCGTCATCTGTGGATGTGGCTGAGTATTCCGACGAAGATCTCCGGACCCTGAAAAAAGATATGGAAGCCTTCAGCGAGTCCTTCCGTGAACAGAGTTTTTCTTCCGTCTATGATTTCAAATATACATTGAGCAGCGTGCTCATGGAGATCAAAACAGTGAGCACTCTTTCCGATGTCTCGGTGCTGTCAGACGCGGGCAATGGCCTCATCCATTACGAAAATGCGGTGGATTCCGGCATTGTCACTTATTTTACCGACGGGTATGAGAGCCTGACCCTCGAGGGTATGACTCCTGAACTGATGGAAGGCACCGACTACGAGAAGAAAAGGATCCAGAATAATGATCTGGTGAGTTCCGGAGACCCTATTTACAAGATAAGCAACAGCGAGAGGTGGTCCCTGGTCATATCCACCGACAGGGAGACCGCTGACAGGATGCTGGACAAGGAATATGTGGAAGTGTATTTCCTGAAAAACGGTTTCAGTTCCTGGGGTGAGGTCAAGGATTTCACCGATGCCGACGGCAATGTGTACGTGTCCATGACATTCACCAACTCCATGATAACCTTTGCCACGGAGAGATTCGTGAACATAAGACTTGGGATCGAAAATGAGGAAGGTCTTAAGATACCTGTCTCCTCCATAATCGAAAGCGATTTCTATATAGTCCCTGAGGCTTATATGACAAAGGGAGCCGGAGGAGTTTCCGGAGTGCTCAGGAGGAAATACGACGACAAGGGGACAGAGACCGTGGAATTCGTACAGGCCCCTGTATACAATACAGATGGGGAGAATGCTTATCTGGACCAGACCATCTTAAGGACCGGGGATGTTATAGTGAAGCCGGAGTCCGACGAGACATACACTCTGGCAGAGACCGGGCGTCTCACCGGCGTTTACAATATAAATAAAGGATACGCGGAGTTCAGGGAGATCACCGTGATCGAGCAGAATGAGGACTATGCCATCGTTAAGCCCAATACCACTTATGGTCTGTCTGAGTATGATTTTATCGTTCTGGATGCAGATTCCGTCCGGGATGACGATCTGGTGTACGGAGGAGTATGAGCGGTGGATGTTACTGAAAACCTGAAGAAGGTCTTGTCTGAGATAGAGAAAAGCGAGTCTGATGCGGGAAGAGACCCCGGAAGCGTTAAACTCATTGCGGTTTCAAAGACAAAACCCGTTGAGATGATACAGGAAGCCTATGATGCCGGACAGAGGGACTTTGGCGAGAATTATGTCCAGGAGATAGTGAACAAATCTCCCCTTCTGCCCCCTGACATCAGATGGCATATGATCGGTCACCTCCAGAGAAATAAAGTCAGGCAGATAATAGACAAGGTGTGCATGATACACGGGGTCGACTCTCTGAAACTGGCTGAGGAGATAAGCCGACAGGCCGAGAAACGTGAGATGGTCATGCCTGTCCTCATGGAAGTGAACATAGGCAGTGAGGAGAGCAAAAGCGGGGTCCGTCCAGAGGAAGTCCGTGCTTTGGCAGAAGAGATGGGAAAACTGCCGGGGATCAGTCTCAGAGGTCTTATGTGTGTGCCTCCGGTCTGTGAAGATCCCGGGGACAGCAGGGAGTATTTCCGCCGTATGCAGAAATTATCTGTTGACATAATGCCCGAAAATATAGATAATAAATCGGTATGTGAACTTTCTATGGGCATGAGCCATGATTTCCGGGAAGCCATATATTGCGGAGCTACAATGGTGCGGATAGGCACCGATATATTCGGAGAACGCGATTACAGCAACAAAAAATAAGAGGAGATCTTCAGAATGAGCGTAATGGATAATTTCATTAAGGCATTCAAACTTAGTGACGAAGATGACAGCGATTTCCTTGACGGGGACGAATTCGAAGAAAACGATATACCTCCCAAAAAGGGATCTGCTTACGATAATGAGAGCGCAGGCGACAGCGCGCCTTCACAACCTGATCAGGCTGCAAGAAAGCCGGTTTCCAGATTTTCACAGAGCAGGAGCAGTGCAAAAGGGAGAAGTGACGGTCCGGAAGTCTGCGTGATAAAGCCCACAGCTTTTGATGAGTGCAGGGAGATAACAGACACATTGCTGGCAAACCGGGCGGTGGTGCTGAATCTGGAAGGCCTTGATGTGGTCCTCGCCCAGCGCATAGTGGACTATACTTCCGGTTCGTGCTATGCCATGAGGGGAAAACTGCAGAAGATAAGTCATTACATCTTCATAATAACCCCTCCTTCCATGAATATTTCAGGTGATTTTCAGGATCTTGTGAATTCTGCTATAGACAGTCCTTTTGTATCAGGGATCATGGGGCGGTGAGTTATGGGTTTTGACAGTGTTTCCTCAGCGGACGGGGTCTATGCCCCGTCCGCTGACATTATACGGGTTTCGGAAAACGGAAGCCATGCATACGACATAGTACTGGAAAAGAGTCTGGACAGCCTTCCCGGCTGTATGAAGCAGGCCCTTTCCGGGTGCAAAAAGGTGCTTTTGGTCTCCGACAGTTCTGTTGCTCCCCTTTATATGGATAAGGTCAGGGAAGTCATCTCCGGAGCGGGTTTCGAAACGGATACCTTCGTGTTCCCCGCGGGAGAGGAGAATAAGACCTTAGATACCGTCAGGGATATTTACAGGACCCTTGCGGATCGCAGGTTCCAGAGGGGAGATGTGCTGGCAGCCCTGGGAGGCGGTGTGACCGGTGATATCACGGGTTTTGCCTCCGCCACGTATCTGCGCGGTGTCAGATTCGTTCAGATCCCCACAACAGTCCTTGCCTGCTGTGATTCCTCCATCGGAGGCAAGACAGGCGTTGATTTCGAGGGCTACAAGAATTACGTGGGCGCGTTTCACATGCCATCTCTGGTGTATATGGATATGGAATTTATGGAAACCCTGGATGTCAGACAGTACAGGGCAGGTCTTTCGGAAGCTCTGAAGAGCGCACTTATCAGGGACAGGGATATGTACCGTATGTTCCTTGAGAAAACAGAGCAGATAAACCAAAAAGACCCCCATATGCTGGGTGAAGTGATCAGAAGGAGCTGTCTCATAAAAAGGCAGGTGGTGGAGGAAGATCCGAGGGAAAAGGGCGTGAGAGCCATTCTCAATTTTGGTCACACCCTTGGTCACTCCATAGAAAAACTTATGGGCTTTTCAATGCTGCACGGCGAGTGCGTCGCGGTTGGGTGCGTTGCGGCTTCTTATATATCCATGAAGAGAGATATGATATCTTCTGCCGAATATGAGGAAATAAAAGAACTGTTCAGGGCTTTAAGCCTTCCGGTCGCAGTGCCTGATGAACTTGACCCATCCGATATAGTGGCAACAGCCCACAGTGACAAGAAAGCATCCGGCAGCAGGATCAGGTTCATACTTCTGAAGGGAGTAGGAAATGCTGTTATCGACGACACCGTGTCAGACAGTGAAATGCAGGAAGCTCTGGAAGGATTGAGGGTGTGATACATTGAAGAAGAGACTGCTTATTGCGGATATCATACTGTTTATCATTTTTGTGGCTGTGGATCAGTATACAAAGCTGCTCGCCGCCGCATGGCTGAAGGACAGCGACAGCTTTGTCGTAATGGACGGGGTTCTGGAACTCAGATATCTTGAAAACAGAGGGGCAGCTTTCGGGATGTTCAAGGATCAGAAGTGGTTTTTTGTGTTCATCGCTGCCGTTATCACCATCGCCATAATCTATGTCCTGGCCCAGACTCCGGCTGACCGAAAGTATATTTCCCTGCATATGAGCCTCACGCTCATTGCGTCAGGGGCCATAGGAAATATGGCTGACAGGGTGGTTCTGGGCTATGTCAGGGATTTTATCTATTTTTCAATAATAGATTTTCCTATTTTCAATTTTGCGGATATCTGTGTCACCGTGGGAACCGTTCTGATGGTGGTGCTGCTGCTTTTCTTTTACAAAGAGAACGATCTGAGTTTTCTCAGTTTTAAACCCGGGATCCGTAAAAATCTATGAATGAATATGTTTTTGTCTACGGGGAGGATTCAGAGGATCCTTCTGACATCAGACTGGATATCTGTGTGTCATCATCAGTCCCCGGCGTTTCCAGAAGTTATGCGGGAGAGCTTATCGAGGGGGAAAATGTCCTTTTAAATGACAGGCCCTGCAAAAAAAAGTCAAAGACGGTGACTGCGGGGGACCGGCTGACAGTTAAGGTGCCGGACTCTCTCACCCCGGATATCCTGCCGGAAAACATACCTCTTGACATACTGTATGAAGACGATGATGTGCTTGTGGTAAATAAACCTGCGGGAATGGTGGTGCACCCCGCTCCCGGGCATTTCTCCGGTACCCTTGTAAATGCTGCCATGTACCACTGCGGAAACTCTCTGTCCGGCATAAACGGCGTAATGAGACCCGGGGTGGTGCACAGGATAGATATGGATACCACGGGATCCGTTGTCATGTGCAAAAACGATGAAGCCCACCGTTCCCTTGCAGAGCAGTTTGCAAAGCACAGCGTAAACAGAAGATACGACGCGGTTATAATAGGGCATTTGAAGGAGGAGACCGGTACTGTTGAAACGCAGATCGGAAGAAGCAGGTCTGACAGAAAGAAGATGGCAGTTCTGGATACAGGCGGAAAAAGAGCGGTGACCCATTATGAAACAGTCTGTGAAGTGAAGGGCTATTCCCATGTGAGATGTGTGCTGGAGACAGGAAGGACACACCAGATCCGGGTACACATGAGCTATCTCGGCCATCCCGTGCTGGGCGACAGGATATACGGCGGTATGAGACCCGGGGTGCCTGAGGGCAGGCTTTTTCTCCATGCCGGCCTTTTGGGTTTTATTCATCCGAGATCCGGAGAATACATTGAAACTGTGGCTCCTTTGCCTGAGTATTACAACAAGTTATTGGGTGCTAACGACATTTTTTAATGTAAATATTAAATTTTGATATTGTAATTCTTTATTTTTTTTTTATAATATCTATCTGTATGGCTATGTTTACGAAAAAGAAACTGGGAGAATTTAATACGGACGAACTGCTCTCCAGGCTCCTCAGGTCATATTCAGTGTATTACGATGTGACCCCGGAGGAGAAAACCGGGAGGGAGCCTTTGGCTGCCACCTGTGAGTTCAGATTGCGCCAGGAGAAGAGCCCTTTTCCCATGTCCAACAGGATGCTGTATTCCTATGACAGTTTTGAGTACGCATATGTGTTCAAGACAGATGTGCTGGATATGGAGACCCTGGACAGGTGTGTCGATATGGCTTGTGAAGAGGGACTCTCCAGGATAAATCCCTCAAAAGAGCACAGGTGTACTTTCGTGACGGCCATTTTTCTCTGCGACAGTGCGAGTCCTGAAGTGAGAAAGGCTCTTCGCAGGAAAAGCATGCATAAGGATTTTAATTTTTCGCTGCATGGCTGGATGGATCTCCAGACGGCTTTGGTGGAGTCGGATGGGATGAAGATAACAACCAATTCAGCCGGCCGTGTCAATGCGAAGAATTTAAGATCAATATATTCAATCTAATTCATTCAGGAGGTGGAAAATTTATGAATGCAGCACTGGTACTTGTTGTCAGCATAGCTGTCCTGGTAGTCGGTTACATCTTCTACGGCGGATGGCTTGCAAAGGAGTGGGGAGTGGATCCCAATAAGAAGACTCCTGCCCATGAAATGACTGATGGTGTGGACTATGTTCCCGCCAAGGCCCCGGTCCTTATGGGACATCACTTTTCATCCATAGCCGGAGCAGGCCCCATCAACGGACCCATTCAGGCGGCAGTTTTCGGGTGGGTTCCCGTTCTTCTCTGGGTCCTCATCGGAGGAGTTTTCTTCGGTGGTGTCCACGATTTCGGAGCCCTCTTCGCGTCTGTCCGTCACAAAGGACAGTCAGTGGGCGAGGTTATAGCTGATACCATGGGACCCCTTGCAAAGAGACTCTTCATCGTGTTCAGTTTCCTTACACTTGTCCTGGTGGTGGCAGCTTTTGCATCCATCGTTGCTAATACCTTTAAGGCAGCGGACGCAAACGGTCCCATCGCAGAGCCCACACTTTCGGCTAACCTTGCAACAGCTATGATCTCAGTTCTGTTCATAGTCCTTGCTATCGTTTTTGGTTTCCTTGTGTATCGTAAGAATGCTCCCATCGGAGTTTCAACTGCGGTTGGTATCGTGGGTATCGTAGCTATAGTGGCCATCGGTCTCAACTTCCATCCCATCGCTCTTTCTTACAATGTATGGATGTGGATCCTTGGATTATATATCCTTGTGGCTTCTGTAACACCCGTTTGGATCCTGCTTCAGCCCCGTGATTATCTCAGTTCTTTCCTGCTTTATTTCATGATAATCGTGGCTGTCATCGGTGTCATCGGCGCAACTGTCACAGGAACCGGAAACCTTGCCATTCCTGCAATGGGAGCCCTTGAGTTCCGCGGAAACGGCCTGTTCACCACAGGTTCTCTCTTCCCGGCTCTTTTCGTCACCATCGCCTGCGGCGCTATCTCCGGTTTCCATTCACTGGTTTCCTCAGGTACCACTGCAAAGCAGCTGGACAATGAGAAAGATGCAAAGCCCATCGGATACGGCGCAATGCTCATAGAGTGCGTGGTCGCTGTCCTTTCACTCTGCGCAGTCGGCTATGTCTGGACAGAGGCTGCCCAGGAGAAGGCTGCATTTGCTTCTCCCACGGTTGTTTTTGCAACAGGTATCAGCCGTATGGTAGGTTCTTTCACCAGCGAAGGCGTACAGACCGTTATGTATCAGCTTCTGGTCCTGGCAGTGTCAGTGTTCTGCCTGACCTCACTTGATACAGCGACCCGTCTTGCCCGTTATATGTTCCAGGAATTCTGGCTTCAGCCCGGCGAGTCCATTTCAGATGTTCAGGACTGGAGAAAGGTCCTCGTGAATCCTTATGTATCTACCCTGATCACAGTGGTATGCGGTATCGCCCTGGGTCTTGGAGGATATTCAAAGATATGGCCTCTGTTCGGAGCTGCAAACCAGCTTCTGGCAGCTCTCGGTCTTCTGGGTGTCTGCGCATGGCTGGGAAGCATCGGAAGAAACAACAAGATGTTCTATATTCCCATGTGTTTCATGCTTATTGTGACCCTGGCATCTCTTTGCCAGACCATCAAGGCAAAGTTCACCGCTGCTACTGATGTATGGTCATATGTACAGGG
Organism: Lachnospiraceae bacterium; assembly: GCA_024695225.1. GTDB lineage: Bacteria > Bacillota > Clostridia > Lachnospirales > Lachnospiraceae > JAEELB01. Next base: position 6,636 of record JAILIO010000233.1, on the reverse strand, counting down.
TGGGATAGCTATTCTGCTTGTGGTACTTGCGGTCATTCTGGCTGTTATGGCTTTCAAGACCCTGTTTACGGAAAAGAAAAAAGCCTGAACTGGTCTTAACTGAAATTTTGAGTTAAAAGAGGGTCCGGAGCGTTTGCGCCGGACCTTTTTATGTATTATTATTACAGTATCCCGGGACATGCATACAGACAGCATACAGGAGGGGATCCTGCAGTCCTGTTCAGACGGTACGTAAGACATTCATCTTTTGCCGGAAACTGTTTAGGACAGGGATATGGGAAAAGAGAAAAAAGGAGGTTCTTTCTATGAATACGATCATCACAATCGGAAGGCAGTTTGGATCAGGCGGCAGGGAGATCGGAGAGGATCTGGCAAAAAAATACGGTATCCCTTATTACGACAGGGACCTTATCACCAGGGTCTCAAAGGAATCGGGACTGTGTGAGGAGATGATAGAGTCCAATGACGAGAGACCCACAAGTTCTTTTCTGTACAATCTGGTGATGGATACATACTCCTTCGGTTATAATTCCGCATCCTTTTCCGATATGCCCTTGTCCCATAAAGTTTTTCTGGCCCAGTTTGATACTATCAAGAATGTTGCCAAGGAAGGCCCCTGCGTCATAGTCGGCAGATGCGCCGATTACGCTCTCGAGTCCAGAAATGATGTGGTGAACATCTTCATACATGCGGGGGAAGAGACTCGCATAAAGAGGATCATGGCGAGACATTCCGTTGAAGAAAAGGCGGCGAAGGATATGATGAACAAAGCCGACAAGAAGAGACAGAGTTATTACAATTATTACACAGGAAAAAAGTGGGGCAGAGCTGACACCTACCATCTGTCTGTGGATTCCGGAGTGCTGGGGATTCAGGGGACCGTGAATCTCATATCCCAGTTTGTGGATGATTATGAAAGAAGGACAGAAGGTTGACTTTGGAGTGACACAAGTTTATTATAAACAGGCTTACAGTTTATCAGACAATCCTTGTAACGGCGAGGAGCGTCGTATTAGAATCAGGAGGATATAAAAATGGCAGTTAGAGTTGCAATCAACGGTTTCGGTCGTATCGGACGTCTTGCTTTCAGACAGATGTTCGGAGCTGAGGGTTATGAGGTTGTTGCTATCAACGATCTGACAAGCCCCAAGATGCTCGCCCATCTTCTCAAGTATGACACATCACAGGGTCGTTACATCGAGCTTGGTCACGAGAGTGATGTGACAGCTGATGACGAAGCAGGAACCATAACGGTTAAGGGAAAGACCATCAGGATCTACAAAGAGCCCGATGCGCACAACTGCCCTTGGGCCAAGGAGAACGTGGACGTCGTCCTCGAGTGCTCCGGCTTCTATACAAGCAAGGAAAAAGCACAGGCACATATCGATGCCGGCGCAAAGAAGGTTGTTATTTCCGCACCTGCAGGAAATGATCTTCCTACCATCGTGTTCAATGTTAACCACGAGACACTTACACCTGCCGACAAGATCATATCTGCAGCATCCTGCACCACCAACTGCCTTGCACCTATGGCAAAGGCTCTCAACGATTATGCAAAGATCGAGTCAGGTATCATGTGCACCATCCATGCATACACCGGCGACCAGATGATCCTGGACGGACCTCAGAGGAAGGGCGATCTTCGCCGTTCACGTGCAGGCGCCTGCAATATCGTTCCCAATTCCACCGGCGCTGCAAAGGCTATCGGACTGGTCATTCCCGAACTGAATGGCAAGCTCATCGGCGCAGCACAGCGTGTTCCCACACCTACAGGCTCCACCACACTTCTCTTCGCAGTGGTGAACAAGGGTGATGTGACCAAGGAAGATATCAATGCAGCCATGAAGGCAGCAGCAAATGAGTCCTTTGGATACACAGAGGAGCAGATCGTTTCTTCAGACGTTATCGGCATGAGATTCGGCTCACTCTTCGATGCAACACAGACCATGGTCAGCCCTATGGGTGACAAGGCTCTGGTAGAGGTGGTTTCATGGTATGACAATGAGAACTCCTACACAAGCCAGATGGTCAGGACCATCAAGTACTTCAGCGAGCTTGGATGATCATTTTAAGCTTCTGATAATGAACTGACATGGGGTCCGGTCCGCAAGGACCGGGCCCTTTTTTCTAAGGAGGAAGATATGGCTCTCAATAAAAAAACAGTTGATGATATGAATGTAAAGGGCAGAAGAGTCCTGGTGAGATGTGATTTTAACGTCCCTCTCAAGGCGGGAGAGATCACCGATGACACCCGTATAAAGGCAGCTCTTCCCACCATCAAAAAACTTGCCGGTGACGGGGGAAAAGTCATCCTCTGCTCCCATCTGGGAAAGGTGAAAAACGGCCCCAACGAGGGTGAATCCCTTGCCCCTGTTGCAAAGAGGCTCAGCGAAAAGCTTGGAAAGGATGTGAAATTCATATCCGATTACAATGTGACCGGAAAGGATGCAACTGACGCTGTGGCAGCCATGAGCGAAGGCGATATCATACTGCTCCAGAACACCCGTTTCCGCGGGAAAGAGGAGACAAAGCCCGAGGAAGCAGGGGAGAAGTTTGCTGAAGAGCTTTCCGAGCTTGCAGACGACTATGTATGCGATGCCTTTGGTTCAGCCCATCGTCCCCACGCTTCCGTATCAGTGGTCACAAAATATATCTCCAAAAAGGGCGGCACCAACGCTGTGGGATATCTTATGGAAAAAGAGATCAAATTCCTGGGCAATGCTGTTGAGGATCCCGAGAGACCCTTTGTAGCCATCCTGGGAGGCGCCAAGGTCGCAGATAAACTGAATGTCATAAACAATCTTCTCGAGAAGTGTGACACCCTTATAATCGGCGGAGGAATGGCTTATACCTTCCTTAAGGCCCAGGGGATGGAAGTTGGAAAGAGCCTTGTGGACGAGACAAAGCTTGATTACTGCAAAGAGATGATGGAAAAGGCCGAGAAGCTCGGAAAGAAGCTTCTGCTTCCCGTGGACACCACCATCGCTGCAGGATTCCCGGATCCCATCGACGGCCCTGTGGATGTACAGGTTGTGAAGTCAAACGCCATCCCTGCAGATATGGAAGGACTTGACATAGGTCCTGAGACTGTACAGCTCTTCTCAGATGCTGTAAAGAATGCAAAGACCGTTGTCTGGAACGGACCCATGGGCGTGTTTGAGAATCCCGTGCTGGCAAAGGGCACGAAGTCAGTGGCTGAAGCTCTCGCAGCCACCTCTGCAACCACCATAATCGGCGGCGGAGATTCAGCTGCAGCTGTCAACCAGATGGGACTTGCAGACAAGATGTCACACATATCCACCGGTGGCGGTGCATCCCTTGAATTCCTGGAAGGAAAGGAACTTCCCGGGGTGTATGCAGCTGATGACAAGTGATCATTTCAGACAGGACGGGTGATCATTCCTGATAGCATAAGTGATCATTTCAGACAGGATATATATAAGCCCCGGGCATCAGCCCGGGGAGAGTATAAGGAGGAAATACATAAATGGCAAGAAGAAAAGTAGCAGCCGGAAACTGGAAAATGAACAAGACCCCTTCAGAGGCGGTGAAGCTCTGCGCAGAACTCAAGGATCTGGTGGCGTCTGACAGCGTGGATGTGATCTATTGCGTGCCCGCCATCGACATCGTTCCCGTGGTGGATGCAGTCAAAGGCACCAACGTAAAGGTTGGCGCTGAGAACATGTATATCGAGGACAGCGGCGCATATACCGGAGAGATATCAGCGGACATGATCCTGGACGCAGGGGCTGAGTATGTGATAATCGGACACTCTGAGAGAAGGGAATATTTCTGTGAAGACGATGATTTCCTCAACAAGAAGGTGAAGAAAGCCCTTGAAAAGGGTCTGAAGCCTATCCTTTGCTGCGGAGAGACTCTTGAGCAGAGGGAGAAGGGTGTGACCCTGGACTGGATCAATCTTCAGATAAAATCAGACCTTCAGGGCGTCAGTGCATCCGATGTGGCCGGTATGATCATCGCTTACGAGCCTATCTGGGCCATAGGAACAGGAAAGACAGCCACCACTGAGCAGGCACAGGAAGTCTGCGGAGCTATCAGAAAGACCATAGCAGCCGTATACGACCAGGCCACAGCAGACAGCGTAAGGATCCTGTACGGCGGATCGGTCAAGGGTTCAAACGCAAAGGAACTTTTCTCACAGCCCGACATCGACGGAGGCCTTGTGGGCGGAGCATCCCTGAAGCCCGAGTTTGGAGATATCGTAAACTACGATAAATGATCTGAGCTCATTTGATCATCATATTAAAGTCAAAAGTCCGTTGCCGGTATAAGGCGGCGGACTTTTTATTTATAGGCTGCAAGCCGGGGCCTCATCGGAGCGCTTGCGCACCGGTGAGCTTTGAAACGCATAACACAGGTTACAAAATGCTGCAGACCTACAGGTTGTACATTTGGGTAAATGAAAGACTATATGTTGCTTTCAGTGTACTTGACAAAGATATAACTCTAAACTATCATTACCTAAACCGTGGTGGCAGGGATATTTTGATTTTTCAATCATAATTTAACAGTATCTGTATACATTACGGTATGGGGGAAGGATATGACATTTAAAAGGATCAATGAAGGGACAGTGCAGTGTATAGTGTCCGGCAGCGATCTGGCAGAGTACGGTTTGACTTTCACAGATATCATGGAACGGGGTGAGAAGAGCGAGATATTCATAAGGAATATGCTTGAGAGTGCCAGAAGGGAAGCGGGTTTCAGTACGAAGAGCCCCGGAGTTTCCATGCAGATCACACCGCTGCAGAACGACAGCCTTATAGTGACATTGTCTGACAGTGTGTCAAACGGACTCATCGGTCTTTTGGCACATATAAAGGAAGTGATAAGTGAAGGGATCCCCGGTCTTTCAGAGGAAGATTCGGAAGAGGTAGAGGAGAGGGTCATCGCTCATTTCTCCGAGGGCCTTGAACCGGAAGACCTTCCTGCTTCAGTCAGGGTGGTGGCCTTTGATTCCATCGGTGAAGCTGTCTCCTTCAGCAGCACTGCAGGCTGTACATACGGACTTAAGAGCAGTTTGTACAAGAGCAATGGCAAATATTTTCTTGTGATGGAAAAGGGACGCATGTCCTGGGAACGCTATAACAGACTGAGTTCCGATGCCACCGAATACGGACTGGTGGGAGTGGCAGGTGACGACAGGCTGGCCTATCTCTATGAACATGGAGATCTTCTCATAAAGGAAAAGGCTCTGCAGACTTTAAGGTCACTTGACAGTTAAATGAAGACGCACAGGCTGTTTACCGCCGCGGCAGTATTTTTGACTATTGCCGCGGTGTTTTTATTTTCAGGATGCGAAGCCCCCGCTGCAGATCCTCCGGGATCCTCCGGGACTGTATCTGATGCGTCCTGTGAGACATCCTTCGGAGTTTCATCAGAGACATCCTTAGGAACATCCTCCGGTGCATTATCAGGGACATCATCAGAGACATCCTCCGGTGCATCATCGGAGACATCATCTGAACTATCCTCCGGGACATCCGTATCAGACGATCCTTCAGATCTGAAGGACGGCGTTTACCTGGCAGATGCAAAGCTTCTGGGGGGAAGCGGGAGAGCAGGCATCACATCCCCCATGACTTTCACCGTAAAAGACCACCTTGTGACTGCAGACATAGAGTTTTCAAGTCCAAATTACGACTATATGATCTTCGGTGGGAAAAGGTATGAGGCCTCTTATTCCCCGGAGGGCAATTCTCTTTTCAGGATCCCCGTGACTTCCTTTGACAGTCCGCTGTCTGTTGTCGCAGATACCACTGCCATGAGCGTCCCCCACGAGATAGCTTATGAGATCCATATAGACCCGGGTACCATAAGAGCCTATGGCAGTGAAGAACAGGAAGATCCTGACAGTATCCCGGAGAAATATCATGAGATCACCGGGATAAATGAGGGAAAAGAGAAAAAGGGATCCTTTAAACCTGAGTATGCAGAGGGTTTCAGCTGGGATATCCTGAGTGACGGCAGGACTGTTCTATACACTGCCGATGCGGTTTATACAGTCCTCCCGGAGGGGTGGACCGGAGAAGATAAGGACACCCTTTTGGGAAGCGTTATAAAAAGACCTTTGGACAGCATATACATGGCGTCCAGCTCGTCCATGGATTTTTTCACGGCCCTTAATATGACTGAAAACATAAAGGTTTCTGCCTTTGACAGGGATGTGTGGTGTGATCCTGAGGTCAGGGAAGCCATGGATAGGGGGGAGATCATTTACGCCGGAAAATACAGCGCCCCGGATTTTGAGCTGATCCTCAAAAATAAATGCAGCATCGCTGTTGAAAACACCATGATCTATCACAGGCCTGAGGTTATGGAAATGCTGAAGGCAAACGGTCTGTCCTGCCTCGTTGACAGATCCAGCTATGAGAACGATCCCCTGGGAAGGGCAGAGTGGGTCAGGTTTTACGGTCTGATCGCCGGGCGCGAAGATGAGGCAGAGAAAGTTTTTTCTGATGTAAAAAAAGGGATATCCCTTGTCACTTCCCGGGTTAAAACCCCTGATGGCGACAGGCCCAAAGTGGCATTTTTTTCCGTCACTCCCGCGGGTTATGCAAATGTGAGGCGCCCCGGAGACTACGTGTCACGGATGATAGAGATGGCAGGCGGTAT
>JAILIO010000126.1 GCA_024695225.1 Lachnospiraceae bacterium | reverse complement strand
TGGATGCTGCTCAAAATAAGGCTTAGGCGGTGTTGTGGAAATAGATGAAGCGACTGTGTTGAGCAGATCCTTCAATTCCGGCATGGTACCGCTTCCTGCCCACTGCGAAGCCCAGTTCTCGTAGTTGTCATTTATATAACTTGCAACTTCGATGGCAAAATCATCACAGAAGGAATCACTTATCCATGGACCGTAAGGGCCGCTTTCGTTATCCACAGTGTAGTCATATACACATTTTGACACTGAAGCCAGATTTCCGTTTTCGTCATAACCAAGAAGATAATTACTCATAAAACGATCTCTCTCTGTCTTTGAGTTTCTCTCTTCATAGTAGTCATACCAGGAATCCGCCATTTCCTCGGCGTACTCCCTGTCAAGTTCAAAGGTCTTGGGGTAATCCACAAGCGTCATAACGGATTTATCTTTGTCATAGATGGTCACAAGGCCTATATCCGAAGAAGTATTTCCCCTGTAACAGATATGTGTGGGGGTGTTTGCCTTGTTCATGGTATTTCCGGCGGCAGCATAAGCAAAGGGCCCGTAATCCGCGTCTATCTTTCCGTTTATGAGAAGACCTGTGGCAGAGTCTCCGATATAGAAGGCATCTTCTCCCACAGCCACATCATGACCACCGTATTCGAAATCTATCTGTGTCACATATCTGGTGTCCTTAAAGGCGTTGTCCGAAACTTCAGTCACAGTGTAAGGCACCTTGATCCTTGTGACCTTATTGCTGTCGTTCAGCATGGACTGGTCTATGACGCAGTCCGTGCCGTTTCCGATCTTTGTGATGAGGTAGGACGCAACTGTCTCAGGTATGGCAAGGGTCATATCGGGATCGGAAGTTGCTGTATAACTGTGAGGCACACTCCCCTTCGATGAATGGGTCGTCCTCTGGAATACCAGGGTAAGGGCTGCATTCTGATCTGAAATCCCCTCGTACTGGATGATAAGGTTGTCGTTTTCTGTACTCACAGCCTCATAAGTCTCTGTGTCCACTATCTTGTAGGGTATGGATCTGCCTGAATGATCTCTGGACGCCCAGGTATCTTCCCTTTGGTATGCGATATTTGAATCGTCCCGGTTGGCAGGGCCTTCAACGTAGAAGTTTGAATTTGTCACATCGTAGAAGGTGTATGGATTCATACAGACTTTTCCCGTTCCCTCAGGGAACCTGACAAATTCAAGCCCTGAACAGTCGATAAATGTGGACACGGGAAGTCTCACATCCCCCGACCCGAAATTGGCGGGCATGTGGACATATTTCAGATTCGTACGCCCCGCAACCAACCAGTCTGAACCGTTGTTCAGATTGTCGATATTTGCCGGGAAATAAATTGTTGAAAGGTTATCTGAGCTTGTTTCATCCATGGCCATGGCAAAGGCGCCTGTGCCTATGTTCCAGTGGTGGGTTGAATCTGTTGTCTGTGTACCTGTGCTGTTTTCACCAAAGAAACTCAGGCTGGACATGGAATAGTCATTAAAGAAAGCATAATCGCCGATGGTGACCGTGTTCTGAGTGGCATTGAAATTGGCAGCCTGGAGGTTTGAACAGTAGGCGAACGCTCCGGCACCGATAGTCTGCAGCATGGTGGGATATTCAAAAGCTGTCAGGGCGGAACAGTTGTAGAAGGCCTGGGCTCCTATGACTGCAACCTGGCTCCCCTGGGTATTTTCAGTGTCAGATGAAAACACTGTCGCTAGCATGGGGCATGAATAGAAGGCCCCGTTTCCAATGTGCTGGACATTGGTAAGGTCTACAGATTTCAGTACGGTGGAACCTGCAAAAGCATAATCACCTATATAGAGTATTCCCTCAAGCTGGAGCCCGTCTATACTGGTCATGCCTGCAAAGGCGTAATCACCGATAGCCGCGATCATCACCTGGGGATCGCTGTCATATATGAAGTTATTGTCCGTATCAAGACCGTAACCGGGTTTAAGATTGCCGGCAGATCCGTGAGGAGCAAACCAGTATCCGTCAGCTTCACTGGGACAGTAGGCTGTGAGTACCGTGTTGCCGTCATGGGTATCGTCGTATTTAACTGTTGGTATATATGTCATACCCTGACCGTAGGGTGAGTTCTGGGTGTAATCCAGATACCAGTTGTATCTGTATTCAGAACCGCTTATGCCGGCCACAGTGCCCACGATTGAATTTGTGGGCTTTGTGGGAGGTTCGGTCCAGGCGCTCTTGTCTTCCGCCTGGTCATACTGATAGTACTCACTGCTCTCATATTCCGCTATGGCATTCACGTAATTGTCATGATAATACCTGTAAAGGAAGTTTGCGCTGGCAGTGGCATCGAAAGCGGAGAGATCGGTATCCGAACTCTTATATCCGTCACTTGCCCAGTTGTCATAATTGTAGGTATATGAAACAGTGCTGTCGCTGACTGCAGCTTCCACACTGGTATAATCGTCCACATCTATATACTCGGTGGGGAAGTTGTTTTTGTCTATCGTGACACCGCCTGTGAGGGTCTTGCTGTTATATCCGCAGATGACGCCCACATTGTTCTGTCCGCTGACACTGGTCATATAGTAGTCAAACTGATATGTGTTGGTATATGTGGTCTTTCCGCTGGATGAAGAGGAAGTGATCTTGTAAGACCTCTGTACATCCACTCCACTGGGATTCTGATGATATAGAGAGAGATTGCTGTCGTTTACGGGGGTATAGTATTCTCCTGAACCAAAGGATGAGTCACAGGTTTCTATTATATTTCCGTTCTTATCTTCAAACCTGGTCTCTTTCTTTCCGCTTCCGCTCCTGTTATCGGAAACAGTGTACTCATAAGACGACTTCTCGATATATTCCTGAAGCTCCGGCAGTTCGTCCGCGGCCCTCAGTGAGTTCCCGGGGATGGCGGCAACCACTATGGCTGAGACCGCAAGGACTCCGGCCGTGGTTAGACGGATGGTCTTTCTTATGTTTACGGGGAGTTTATTTAAAGGATTCCTGATGCCGGAAAACGCCCGTTTCTTCCCGGTTTTTGACGCACCTTTTGAAGCCCCGGCTCCCGCCGTGACCTTCTCTCCCCTTCCTGATGCAGTTCTGTCTGTCCTTCGGGTTTTTGCACCTGAATGAGAGGCGCTGCGATCGGAAGCACTGTAGGCTTCCTCTCTCTCCTCTTCATCTCTGAGTCCTCTGTGTTCGGGATACCTGCGCCCTGATGACGCTCCTGATCCGTATCCCCCCGAGTATGAACCTGTGCGGGCAGATCCCCTGTTGTAGGATGATCCCTGTCCCCTTCCGGTTCCGTATGAACTGTCTGTATCTGCAGCGGCCCGCCCTCTGGCTGAGCCCTCTATCCTTCTTCTGGCTGCGGCTGCTCTTCTGGCCGCCTCCTCTTTCCTGCGCTGTTCATCCCGTCTGTCGTGAAGCATCCTGAGCTTCTCTTCATCAGACAGGTTCCCGTAGCCGTTTCCTCCGTTGCCATAACCATTTGTTCCGCTCATAATCTAACCTCCGGTTTATTTTTGGATCCGGGTATAGTTCCGGACATGCCGGAACCGAGTTACCTACCGCTTTTGCGGCGTGAAGAACCTCTGTGCGGCCAAAAAGACCCACAGGTATATACACTGACAGTATCAGCAGTATCGATATGTATTCAATTGAAATGATGAGATCTTGCAATTAAATATGCCTCCGCCAACAGTGTACACTTACAGCTTACAATTATATATCGACAACTCTTAAAAGAAAATAAGGGTGTCAAATAAATAACTTATGTTTTTTCATTTCTCCGCAGGGATCTTTGCTATCCCATTTTCCATAAGGCGCTGGAAGGACCTTAAGATCCCGTATTTCGCATGGGGCCATGTGAGACCACCCTGAAAATATACGGTATAGGGTTCCTTTATGGGACCGTCTGCAGAAAGCTCTATGGAGGACCCGGAGACAAAGGTTCCCGCAGCCATTATGACTTTTGCGTCATAACCCGGCATATCCCAGGGTTCCGGGGTGACAAATGAATCCACCGGTGACGCTGACTGTATGCCTTCACAGAAACCTATGACCCCCCGGGGATCGTGGAAGGTGACAGCCTGTATGATATCGTGCCTGACCGTGGCGGAATCGGGATACACCTCAAATCCCGCCTTTTCGTAGAGGGCCGCCGCAAAGATGGCGCCCTTCACAGCAGCTGCAGTAACTGTGGGTGACAAAAACAGCCCCTGATACATGCCGGACAGCTGCCCCAGGGATGCTCCCACCTCCTTCAAAAGCCCGGGAGATGTGAGTCTGGCGGCTGCATTGTCCACGCATTCCTGTTTTCCCGCTATATAACCGCCGGAGGGGACCAGCCCTCCCCCGGGGTTCTTTATGAGAGATCCCACCAGCATATCTGCCTTAGGTTCCTCTCTCTCCGTAAATTCCCCATAGCAATTGTCAACCATCACATTGAGATCCGGTCGGATGTCTTTTACAAAGGCGATGAGCTCATTTATCTGTGATACGGAAAATGTGGGCCTGGTCTGATAGCCCTTGGATCTCTGTATAGTCACAAGCTTTGTCCTGTCATTTATGGCATTCCTGATGCCGTCGTAGTCAAAGTTTCCGTCTTCCTTCAGGTCCACCTGGCTGTAGGATACCCCGTATTCCTTAAGAGATCCCCGTGATGGCCTGATGCCGATCACTTCCTCCAGGGTATCATAGGGTTTCCCCACAGGTGACAGCAGTTCATCCCCCGGTCTCAGATTCCCCATAAGGGCTATGGCAAGGGCATGTGTGCCGCAGGTGATCTGAGGCCTGACCAAAGCGTCCTCCGTACCGAAGAGATCCGCATAAACTCTCTCCAGCGTATCCCTTCCCAGGTCATTGTACCCGTATCCCGTGGTGCCCAGGAGACAGGCTTCAGACACCCTGTTGTCGCTAAAAGCCTTCATCACCCTTAGCTGATTGTATTCAGCAGTCTCATCTATCCGGTCAAACCTGACTTTAAGCCCGCAGAGTATCTCCTCCGCATAGGAGATCAGTTCCCTGTCTATGCCGAGCCCTTCATACAGTTCATCTATATTTTTCATCTTCCCTCCGAAAATTATATAATGCCAGTTATTTTATCCGAATTTAATTGTCTGCAGTGTTTACTCAGGCTTATGCACTGTTTACAGTTGTCTGCTGTACTTCCTCAGGCTTATGCACTGTTTACAGTTGTCTGTTGTTCTTCCTCAGGCTTATGCACTGTTCACAGTTGTCTGTTGTTCTTCCTCAGGCTTACGCACTGTTTTCAGTTGTCTGTTGTGCATCCTGAAACTCATACAATTTATTCCAATTGTCTGCGTCCGATCTCAGGGATGTCACTTGTATCGCGTAAGAATCTCCTCCCCGGAGCTGACCCTCACTGCGTCCTTCTCCCGGTTAAGCCATGTGATCTGCCTCTTTGCAAAGTGCCTGGTGCTCTTTTTTATCTCATCCACCGCTTCCTCAAGGCTGCACTCACCCATGATATAAGAGATCATCTGCCTGTAGCCTATGGCCTTCATGGACACCATGTCTGCGGTACATCCCATGTCAATGAGTTCACGCACCTCTTTTTCCAGGCCCTCTTCTATCATACGGTCCACCCGCCGGTCCGTTCTCTGATAAATAAGTTCCCGCTCCGGCACGATGGCAAAATATGTAAGGTCGTAGGGAGACTCATTCTGCCTCTGTTCCCTGTTGTGTTCCGATATCCTCTCCCCCGTCTCATAAAAGAACTCCAGGGCACGAATAACACGTTTTATGTTATTCTTGTGTATCACTTTTGCAGAATCCGGATCCACCTCCGACAGCCGTGCATAAAGCTCCTCAGGGCTGAGTTTTTCAAACTCTTTGCAGTTCATCATGTCTTCTTCGCTTTTTGTCGCAGCTCTACCTGTATCTGAGATCTGCTCTGACGAAAAAAATGGATCCTTCTTTCCTTCAAGATCTTCCATATGAGCAGATGATCCGTCAGTTACATTTAAATACCGACCGTTATCATTCCCGAAATCTATGTCGTATAGCACGCCCTGGGCATAAAAGGGGGTGCCACCCACCATGACCGGGATCCGCCCTCTTTCGCAGATGCCGTTTATGGCCTCCACCGCCATTTCCTTGTACCTGGCTGCGCTCATGGCATCCCGGGGATCCGCCACATCTATCAGATGATGGGGCACTCCCCTCATCTCCTCCGGCCGGATCTTTGCAGTCCCAATATCCATATGACGGTAGACCTGGGCCGAGTCGCAGGACACAACCTCGCCGCCCAGCCTGAGAGCCAGTTCCACTGCGGTCTCTGACTTTCCGGATGCGGTGGTGCCGCCTATAAAAATGAGTGGGAGTTTATTTCCCAAGCTTTCTACCTCACAAATTAATACTCTGTATTCCAAAATCCATTGGAGAACGGTCCCCGGAACGTATCCGCTTCAATCCTGTATCCTCTTAAACCTCTTGTCCAGTTCCGACTCCTTTATCTCTATGATGGTGGGACGGCCGTGGGGACAATGATAGGGCTCCTCCAGAGTCACAAGTTCATTTAATAGGGCTTCCGCCTTTTCAAAGGGCAGGACCGTATTTCCCTTCACCGCAGCCTTGCAGGCCATTGTGGCTATGCGGAGCCGCACCGAAGAACTCTCCCTTGTGGCAGAGCCTTTATTTTTCAGGTCGTCCAGTATTTCAGACAGCAGGTCTCCCGGGTCACATCCGAAAAGTTCAATGGGCACGCTCCTGAGGGCATAGGTGCCTCCCCCCAGGGAGTCCGTCTCAAAACCCAGTTTTTCCAGATCCTCCTGGTAGGTTTCGAGTATCTCAGACTGTCCCGGCGTGAGATTCACGGTAAAAGGCGGGTTTATCATCTGGGTGAAGACCTCCCCGGACATGATCTGGGATCTGATCCTCTCGAACTTCACCTTCTCATGGGCGGCGTGCTGGTCCATCACGAGCAGCCTCTTTCCAAATTCTATGAACCAGTAGGTTCCGAAGGCCTGGCCGATCAGCCTCATGGAGGGGCGTCCCTCCCCGGAAAGGATCCTGGGGTCCTTATTTCCGGGATCGTTCCCGAAATCCATGGATTCCTGTTCACCTGTTGTTTCTTTGAAATCGTTCAATTCGGGAGCAGGGGATGCCTTCCTGCCATCTTCCCCGTTTTCTGTATCAGG
>JAILIO010000190.1 GCA_024695225.1 Lachnospiraceae bacterium | reverse complement strand
GGCCATATCGGAATAGCCGGAGAAATCGTAATAGATCTGCAATGTGTAAGATATGGCGGCAAACCACGCCATCCCCATGTTCATATTTACGGCGGTCAGTCCGAAAAGATCGTCTGCAGACTTTGCAAGGATGTTGGCTATGAGCACCTTTTTCCCAAGTCCGTAAATGAACCTCCGGATGCCCTCCGCCGTCTTTTCACGGGTTATCTCTCTGTTGTCTATCTGATCGTTCACATCCTTGTATTTGACTATGGGACCCGCAATCAGCTGGGGGAAAAATGAGATATAAAGGGCCAGAGACAGGATGTTCTTCTGTACCTCGTACTTCCCTCTGTACAGGTCTATCACATATGACAGCGCCTGGAAGGTAAAGAAAGAGATGCCGATGGGAAGGGCCAGATCCAGCATGGGAAATGAGGCCCCCGTAAGTTTATTTATGCTGTTTATGGCAAAATTGGCATACTTGTAATATCCCAGAAGAGAAAGATCCGCGACCACAGCCAGCACAAGCCATGATCTCTTCGCAGAGGGAAACCGGTACATGAGCATGCCGGACAGCCAGTTAATAAACACGCTCACAAGCAGCAGAACGACATAAACAGGCTCACCCCAGGCGTAAAAGATAAGGCTCACCATGAGCAGCAGGATATTCTGGTATCTGATGGGGCGGATCAGCCTGCTCAGTATAAAGGTTACAGGCAGGAACACCCACAGGAAAAACATTGAAGAAAATACCATGTCAGTTCACCACTCCACGATCTTTGATATCTCATCCCGGGGGCATACGTTTATGGGAAAATCATCGCCCTCGTACTTGGTGTCTGACAATGAGATCCCGGAGCGCACGGATTCGTAAGCTATCACCGGCAGATTGTTCTCTCTGGACAGATGAGCCAGCATGACCCTTTCGATATCATCATTCAGAAGATATGAGAGAAGCCGGGCCGAATCATCGTTTGAAAGATGACCGTGATCTCCCATTATCCTCTGCTTTAAGGGATAGGGATATCTGCCGCATTCCAGCATTCTCAGATCGTGATTGGCCTCGATGAAGATGGTCTGAAGCCCGGACATGGCCTGAACAGTGTACTCAGAAAATGTGCCCAGATCTGTTATGACCCCTCCACGTTTTCCATCTGCCTCCAGCCTGTAAGCCACGGGATCTGCGGCGTCATGGTCGATCCTCACGGGGACTGCCTTCACGCCTTTGATCTCAAAAGCCACATCCGGCTCCACACAATGGTAAAGGGTTTCATCTATCTCGCAGGCGTTCGGAGTCCTCTTCACAGCCTCTATGGTGCCGTAGGTGGAATAGATGGGGATATTGTATTTCTTTGATATCACTCTCAGTCCGGATATATGATCGCTGTGCTCATGTGTCAGGAAGATGGCATCGATCTCTGAAATATCCGTGCCTATGTCATTCAGTCTCTCAACGGTCTTTTTACAGGAAAGACCGGTGTCTATCAGTATATTTGCGGTGGAAGTGCCCGCATAGATGCAATTGCCGCTGCTGCCGCTTCCAAGACTGCACATTCTCATTTGTTCCAATACACCTCTATAATGTCCCCTTCCTTCACACTTTCAAGAAACTCTGCAGGTCTCCCGTTCAGAAGGGTTGTAAGGGATGTTCCGTGCATTGATGTAACATCCACATCGATAAAATCAAAAACATTTGCGAACATATACTCGCTCCTGCCGGTCATTGTGACCGGAGCGCCGTTTACTGTGATATTCACATCCACAGGGTCCCCTGTGCCGGACAGGAATACATGCTTCCTGGGTTCATTCTTCTTTTCTTCTTTTGCTTCCGGTGTTTCCTCAGAATCTTCTGTATCTGAAGCCTCGCTGTCAGCATCAGCATTTTCAACCTGCCTGGTTTCTCCGGAGGTTTCAGAGGCTGATCTCAGAGAATCATCTGCAGGAGTCGTGGCTCCTGTATCATCTCTGTCAGCTGAGGTTTCTGTCGCTTCCGCAGATCCGGTATATTCCGGGGATTCAGGCTGGTCCGCAGACACTGCATCTTCCGGTGCCCCAGGCTTGTCCGCAGATACTGCATCTTCCGAGGATTCAGACTTGTCTGCAGCTCCCGCACCATCTGAGGTTTTAGGTTTGTCTGCATATCCCGCATCTTCTGAGGTTTCAGGTTTGTCTGCATACCCCGCATCTTCTGAGGTTTCAGGTTTGTCTGCAGGTTGTACATCCGTCGATTCTGCTGACTGATCCCCGTGTTCTCCATCTGACACGGATCCCTCTGCGATTCCGGATCCCGTCTGTCCGCTCTCTGCGCTCTGCACGGTAACCGTCCCCGGCACACTGTCCACGGTAACGCCATTTGAATGGCCTTCGTCCCCGCTATCCCTGTGTCCGGCTTCATCCCCCTCTTTCCCGTCTGATGAAGATGCGCCGTTCTCCTGTCCTTCAGCCCCCGTTCCGGCGTTGACATCCGGCGCTTCCTCTGCCTGTTCCTCTGCAGTCAGATACGAAAGGTTTGCCAGGGTCCACTGCACCTCGTCTCCGTCGTGTACTTCAGAGTCGAACTCGGATTCCTCGTCGTTTATGACGATGGGTTCCCCGGCTGCTATGTACACATCCAGCGCCCTTGAAAGTGAATCTATGGTATAGAAATTCCTGACTTCAACATCATCTCCGGCCTTGATCTCATAATAGAGAGGCTGCTCTGTGCCGTTCACCACAGCGATCTTTGGAAGTTCGATCTTGCTTCCGTTTACGCTTACGGTGATCCCTCTGGAGAATTCCGGCAGAGCCCCGACTTCCTGCTTTGCATCAGGTCCCGCAGTTCCGGGAGTAACGGTTATGATGTCGTTTGATTGTATCCTGGAGTGGATGTCTGCAGGATTCCCGTTAAGGGTGATCACAGCCGATTCGCCGCTCTCTCCTCTGGTCATCCTCTGCACACCGTTCACTGTATACAGAAGAGCATTTCCTCTCCTGGGGAAAAGCTGGTCATTTGGGAACTCGCCCTGAAGGGCGCAGTCAAGGACCTCAAGCTTGCTGTTGTCGTAAAGCTTGATCCTGCGGCCGTTGAATGTGACGAAAATAAAGCTGTTGCTCTTCTCATAATAGCTGAGGGCGATACCGATAGGCGTCACCAAAAGAGAATCGGGAGTCACATCTTTATTCAGGAATTTGACCTTGGACATGACTTCCTTGCCACGGATAGCCACCCTTTCGCTCTTTATCCCCAGATACTCGGAAAGCCTTTCGGTGTAACCGGGTATGATCCCGCCGCCGCCTACGACAAACACTGCGCTCACGCTTTTTCCGCCGTTCAAAGCCTGGATCTTCTCAGCCGCAAGCCTGGCCTCTTCATCGATCACGGGTTTTAAGCTTTCCATGATCTCATCTGAGGCCATGGTCTGGTCAAGTCCCATTATGTCCGTGTATTTGATCTTTCCTCCGCCGGAAAGCTTTCTCTTTATCTCTTCTGCAGTGTTGAAATCCGTGAGACAATGCTGAAGCACTGCCTCCGTCATGGAATCCCCTGCCATGGGGATCATCCCGTATGCCGTTATGGTCCCGTCCCTGGTGATGGAAATATCCGTTGTACCGGCGCCAACATCCACAAGAGCCAGATTCAGCATCCTGTACATATCAGGTATGGCAAGCCCTATGGCCGCAATGGGCTCAAGTGTCATATTGACGACCTGAAGACCCGCTTCTCCGACAGCCTTGTACAATCCATCCACCACATCATCCGGAAGGAATGTCCCGATGAGATCACAGCCGATATTGTGGGCATTGTGTTCCTCAAGGTTTCCCATGGGATAGCCGTTCATATAATATCTGATGACGGAATATCCAACACAATAATAGCCCGCCTTAAGTTCCGGATCATTCTCGCTGAAGAGTTCCTCTTCGCCCACAGCAGATCCGGCAGACATGTCCGGACCGTCGAGAGAGGTTTCTGCAGCCTCTGTCTCTGCCTTTCCATCCTGAGAAGCCTCTTCGGATCCTGTGCCGGAAGTCTTATCTTCCTCTGAAGCATTATCATCTTTTTTGTCTGAAACCGGAGGTTTTGGGGAATCTCCTGCCGGGTCCTCTTTCCCGGCCTCTTCAGAGCCTTTATTATCCCCGGCCGCTCTCTTCCTGTCCCGCTCTGCATTGAATTTCTTGTAGGCTTCTTCTATGCCCTTGGATTCCAGGGCATATATATCATCCTTTTCAACAGTGCGGTCTTCCCCAAAATCCTCGTCCACATGGACAGTCACAGTCTTCAGCACACGTCCTGCAGCCGCGATGCACACATCGTCAAGGGGCTGTCCGGTCTCGGTCCTCAAAGCGTCTGTCACGGCCCTTATGGTGGAAGCCACAGCGTGTATGTCGTGGATCTGTCCGTCCAGCATGGCCCTGGTCTCATGTTCAAGGGATTTCTGGGCGGCCACACAGAAGGAACCGTTTCTCATAAAGCCGACTGTCCCCACTATGCTCCTGGTGCCTATATCAAGCCCATATACCGGAGGCTCTGAAAAGATCATGTCTTGTCGCTCCTCAATACTTCTATCCTGAAATTGATCTGATTTTCCGTGTAATAAAACCCTTTGCTGTTGTCGATCACTATATCGCATCTCTCCCGGAAAACTTCATCCGGAAGCTGGCTTGCCATAATGCTCCTGGCCCGGACAGCAGACATGCTGCGGGATTCCGAAAGTCTTCTGATGCGTTCATTCTCATCCGTGTAAATATACCACATGTCGTCCAAAAGTTCATCATAGCCCTCCTCCAGCAGAAGGGCCGCCTCAAAAACATAGAAATCGGGAGAGTTTTCAGATTCCAAAAGTCTTTTGATGTCTTCGTTGACATATCGTTTTACGGCGGGATGGACGATCTTGTTCACAGATTCCAAAAGTTTGGGATCGGAGAACACTTTCTGCGCCATTTTGCTTCTGTCAAACCTTCCGTCGGGGAGCAGCATATCCTTTCCAAGGAGCATCATAAGCTGCATATAACAAGCCCCTCCCGGTTCCTGCATACTCCTTGCAAGGTCGTCTG
>JAILIO010000188.1 GCA_024695225.1 Lachnospiraceae bacterium | reverse complement strand
TGTCTACTTCACTCTGCAGGGTAGCATTTTCATCCTGGAGGTCTGTCAGGTTTTTAAACCTGACCCCCAGGGAACTGAAGTATCTGCCTGCAGTGCTTATTCCGTTTTCAAAAGGTGTGACCACCGCCCCCAGTGCGCGATAGATGGGCTCAGAAAATGCAGGGGTGGTGTAAGTGATAATGATAAGCGCAGTACATCCGATAGTGATCATCAAAAGCACATATCTGGACGGGATGCGTATCCCCTCTTCCTTTCTCTTTATGAGGGGACTCATTATTACTGCTCCTCAGCATTGTATGCCAGAGATTTGTACTGGTCATCCTTTATGATTCGCGCAAGTCCCATGGCAACAGATGTCCCCGGGTTCGCAGAGGTGTTTACCCTGAGCCCGGTGACACTGCCTATAAGTTCTGAAAGATGGGCAACCTGGGAGGCGCCGCCGGTGAGATATATTCCGTGACGGTATATATCCGAAGAAAGTTCCGGCGGGGTCCTCTCAAGTATCAGTTTGATATTGTCTATTATGGTCATGTAATGCTCTTTCAGGCATTCATCCATGAGTTTTGTGGGGATCCGTCTCTCCACAGGGAGTCCGGTAACTATATCCCTTCCGTAGATCACCGCGTCGGCTTCGTTCCTCTCCAGTTCATTCAGGGAGACCTTCACGCTTTCCGCGGTCTTGGAGCCGATGATCAGAGAGAACTCTTTCCTGATGGCAGCCTTCACGGCTTCGTCAAATTTGCGTCCCCCGGTCTTCACCAGTTTGGACAGGACTATTCCTCCCAGGGACAATATGGATATATCCGTGGTGTCAAATCCCACGTTCACGACTATGACACCCTGGGCGTTCTTCACGTCTATATCCATCCCCAGTCCGTCCGCCACAGCCATGTCGACGCTGTAAACCCTTCTGGCTTTGATCCCGGCATCCCTGATCAGATCGTTAAATGCCATCCTCTCGACTTCCGTGACATCCCTGGGCACGGCTATATAGTAATCCGCGCTCTGGATATGCCCCTTCATAAGGTCGGTCATGTACAGCTTCACAAGAGACTTCATGTTTTCTATGTCCGCTATGACCCCGTAGGACAGCGGATAAGAGATCTCTATATTCGCAGGCGTCTTCTCATACATCTCGAAGGCGGAATCGCCATATGCAAATATATTTTTCTTGTTCATTATGGCAATCATGTTCTTTTCGGCAAAGACCTTGTCTTCACTTGCGTTATAGATCTTTATGTTACAAGTGCCCAGATCTATGCCGAAAGCGCATCCTGCATTTCTGTTATTCTTTGATTTTTCAGCCAAAACAGACCAACCCTTTCTCAATCACGCCCTTTCAGGCGCCACCTACAAGCCTAACCGTTTCCCTGGCTATGGCAAGTTCCTCATTGGTGGGCACCACCAGCACTGAAACCTTGCTGTCTTTGGTGGATATCACCACTTCTTCGCCTCTCTTCTTGTTGGCTTCTTCGTCGATGGAAACCCCCAGGTACCCGAGATAATCACATATCATGCTGCGTATCAGAGGATCGTTCTCGCCGACCCCTGCGGTGAATACGATGGCATCGGTGCCGTTCATGGCTGCCGTATAGGCGCCTATATACTTGGCGACCCTGTAGGAATAGGCTTCAAAAGCCCTCTTCCCCTCAACCTTTCCTTCGTTGTATGCCTTTTCCAGATCCCTGAAATCGCTGGAGAGACCACCGGAAAGACCGAAGACACCGGACTCTTTGTTGAGCACCTTCATGACTTCCGAAAGTGACAATTTCTCAGTGTTTGCGATGTATTCGATTATGGCAGGGTCCATATCTCCGGACCTGGTGCCCATGATCATGCCTTCAAGGGGAGTGAGTCCCATGGATGTATCCACGCACTTGCCGTTCATGACGGCGGAGACGCTTGCTCCGTTGCCCAGATGACACACGATCACCTTCAGTTTGTCCGCAGGAACCCCCAGGATCTCCGCAGTCCTTCCGGACACATAGGAATGGCTGGTGCCGTGGAAACCGTAACGTCTCACCTTATGCTCCGTGTAATACCTGTAGGGAAGGCCGTAGAGATACGCCTTTTCAGGCATGGTCTGATGGAAAGCGGTATCGAACACCGCCACCTGAGGAACTCCCGGCATAAGTTTTGTACATGCAGCTATCCCTATAAGGTTTGCAGGGTTGTGAAGAGGTGCAAGATCATTGCACTCCTTAACCGCCTCCAGCACCGCGTCGTCAATGACCACGGATGTGCTGAACTTCTCACCGCCGTGAACCACCCTGTGCCCGATGGCACCGATCTCCGAAAGGTCGCTTATAACGCCGTTTTCAGGATCTGTAAGGGCTTCCAGCACCAGAGACACCGCCTTGCTGTGATCGGGCATGGGGGTCTCATTTACGATCTTGTCTTTTCCGGCAGGGGTATACACCAGCCTTGAACCGTCGATCCCGATCCTCTCGCAAAGCCCCTTGGCCTTCACCTGCTCACTGTCTGAATCGATGAGCTGAAATTTCAGGGAAGAACTCCCGCAGTTGATAACAAGTATATTCAAGATATCCGCCTCCTGTTCAGGAAATCTGGCACTGGACAGCTGTCAGCGCCACAACACCTACTATATCTTCCCAGGAACAACCCCTGGACAGATCGTTTACGGGCTTTGCTATGCCCTGGAGCATAGGTCCGTAGGCCTCGGCCTTGCCCAGTCTCTGCACCAGCTTGTAACCGATGTTTCCGGCGTCCAGATTGGGGAATACCAGCACATTGGCATGTCCGGCCACGGTTGATCCGGGAGCCTTGAGCTTTGCAACCTCGGGAACTATAGCCGCATCCAGCTGAAGTTCGCCGTCCAGATCCAGGTTGGGATATCTTTCATGGGCGATCCTCACGGCTTCCGTGACCTTGTCAACCAGAGGGTGCTTCGCAGATCCCTTTGTGCTGTGTGAAAGCATGGCCACTTCCGGATGATCTCCGATGAGCCCCTGGAAACTCTTTGCGGAGCTGTGGGCGATCTCAGCCAGCTGATCCGGATCAGGATCCTGATTCAGACCGGAGTCTGCGAAAATAAAGACTCCGTTGTCTCCCATTTTACAATCAGGCACCACCACCACGAAGAAACCGGAAACCAGTTTGACCCCGGGGGCAGTCTTGAGTATCTGCAGCGCCGGACGAAGGGTGTCGCTTGTGGCGTGGCATGCGCCTGCCACCATTCCGTCTGCATCGTTAGCCTTGACCATTGTGACTCCGAAGGTGAGCTTGTCGTTCAGAAGCTTTTCCCTGGCCTGCTCGGGGGTCATTCCCTTTTCCTTGCGGGTCTCATACAGAACTTCCGTATACTTGTCCAGAAGATCGGTCTTCTTGGGGTTTATGATCTTTGCTCCGGAGAGATCGATCTCCAGCCACTTCTCGCCGCTGGCTATGTCCTGCTCGTCTCCCACCAGCACGATCTCCGCAAGACCTTCCTTGAGGATGGCGTCTGCCGCATAGAGGGTACGCTTGTCATCCGGTTCGGGAAGAACTATTCTTTTCCTCTCCTTCTTCGCTTTTTCTTTGATCTGTTCGATAAATGATGCCATAATCCCATACCTCCTGTATTTTTTTCAGCAGCACAGGGGAAATAACCCCTTATTCCCTCTCACTGCTGTTCACTTACCCCTTTTAATGCCTCGTCAAGAGTGTGCCAGCCAAGGACTGCGCATTTCACCCTGGAAGGCATGTGAGATATACCCTGGAAAGCCTGGGCGTCCTCAAGCTCATCCAGTTCATCCTCACCGGTCACATCGCCCTTGATCATCCCGGTAAATATACCGGAGAGTCTCTTAGCTTCCTCTGTGGTCTTTCCCTTTATCAGGTCTATCATGATGTTGGCACTGGCCTGGGAAATGGCGCAGCCATCCCCTATGAAAGCTGCGTCTTTTATCACATTTCCATCCAGCTCCAGCTGCAGGGTTATCTCATCGCCGCAGGAAGGGTTCACTCCCTCCTTCACCACCGAAGGCGCCTGCATCTGATACCTGTGTTCCTTCGACCTGCTGTTCTCGGTTATGACCTGTGTATAGATCTCATCAAGTTCCATTATACATCTCCCAGTCCAAGCTGCGACCTGACTTTTAAAAGTGACTCACACAGCCTGTCCACGTCTTCTTTTGAATTATACACTGAAAAGCTTGCCCGGCAACAAGAGTTCAGCCCCATCCTCTTAAGCAGCGGCTGAGCGCAGTGGTGTCCGGCCCTGACGCACACCCTGTCTGCAGACAGAACCGTGGCCGTATCGTGAGGGTGTACATCCTTTACATTGAAGGGTATGGCTCCATACCTCTCAATGTCAAAAGGTCCGTACAATTCCACACAGGAAAGGTCCTTAAGCCTCTCCACCGCGTAATCGTACACAGCCTTCTCCCTCTTTCCTATCTCATCATATCCTATCCTTTGGATAAATGAGAGCGCTGCCGAAAAGCCGGCCGCAGCTGCGGGGTCCTGGGTCCCTGCCTCATATTTGGCGGGAAGCGGAGCCCATGTGGCATCCTGTTCCCTGACATACTCTATCATTTCCCCTCCGGAGAGGAAGGGAGGCATCTCCTCCAGCAGTTCATTCCTGCCCCAAAGAACACCCAGTCCAAAGGGTCCGAACATCTTATGGGCGGAAAAAGCTATAAAATCTGCTCCCATTTCCTTCACATCCACTTTCATGTGGGGAATGCTCTGGGCACAGTCAACAACCGTCACCGCTCCCACCTCCCGGGCTTTCTCCGTCAGTTTTTTCACGGGAGACATTATCCCCAGCACGTTTGAAACATGGGTGAAAGCCAGGATCTTCGTGTTTGATGTGACCTTTTCATCGATCTCCCGGTCCGTTATCTCAAAATCCTCGTTCATATACAGATACACAAGCTCTGCCCCTTTTGCCCTGCAAAGCCTCTGCCATGGAAGGAGATTGCTGTGATGCTCCATAATGGTTATCACAACCCTGTCGCCTTCCCTCAGATTCTCCATCCCCCAGGTGTATGCAACGAGATTTATGGACTCGGAAGCGTTCCTGGTAAATATGATATCACAGGCATCGGCGCCTATGAATGAAGCCGTATCAGTCCTGGCCTTTTCATATACTGCCGTGGCATCCTCTGCCTCGGTATATGTGCCTCTGTGAGGATTGGCATTGTTGTTCCGGTAAAAAGAACTTATGGCGTCTATCACTTCCTCAGGTCTCTGGCTGGTGGCTGCGCTGTCCAGATACACCGGGCGGATACCACCTCTCTCACTCATGAGCTGGGGGAAATATGATCTTATCTTCTCGTCAGTCAAGGGTGAGCCTCCTCTCCAGATAGTTCACTGCCGCATTTCTGACTGCCACCTCAGGTATGGCTTCGATCACCGGCATAAAACCCGATGTTATCACCAGTCTCTTGGCCATCTCCTCGGAAAGCGCCCTGCTCATCAGATAGAAAAGCTTGTCCGTGTCTATACGGCCTATGGTGGCGGCATGCTGTCCGTCCACATCCTCCTCCGCGCACAAGATCACGGGAACACTGCGGTTTCTCACGTCCTCGGACAGGAGAAGCACATTTTCGTCTTCTCTCCCGGTGGACCCGGAGGAACCTTTGAGGAAATCGATGGTGCCTCTGTATATCTTGTCGCTTTTGCCCAGAAGGGCCCCTGTGGCATTCATCCGGCTGTCCGTTTTCCGGCCGCCGTGTCTCGCCACGTAATTCATATCCAGTATCCTGCTGCCCTCTCCCAGATAAGCGGTATCTGCCTTAAATGAAGACCTGTCCCCGGAAAGGAGTGTCTCACAGCCGGCATAAATATGATCTGCCCCCAGAAAAACCTGCTCAAGTTCAACTGTTGCATCTTCTTTTGCAGTCATCCCGGTATCGCTTATATAAAAGGAACCCCTGGAGAGCATCTGTGCCTGCAGCACCGTCACATGAGCGCCCTCCTCCGCCATCACATATGTGAGTTCTGCTCTGGAAGCGCTATGTCCCTCCCTGGATTCACAAAACTCCAGCACCTTCACACGGCTGTTTCTGCCCGCATGTATCAGAGTGACAGAAGCCTGCTTTTCTCCATCCTCAAGCATCCCGCCAATGATGACAGGTTCCTTTAAATCTTCTCCTTCAGGCACTTCAACAATCCTGTGCTCAGTACAGCTCAGGGAGATGAGTTCTGAAGCTCCTCTTCCCATGCCTGTGCCCATATCTTTGAATCTCTCAGGAATATCAAACCCGGGTCCCGGAAAAGACAAGGCATCCATCCGTGCCTCGTTCACATCCAGCCAGTTCCATGTGGACCTGGGCATTCTGTTTACCGTAATCTCAGCGCTCATTATCCGTTATCCATCTCCAGTTTGATCAGGTTGTTCATCTCCACCGCGTATTCCAGAGGAAGTTCCTTCGCCACAGGCTCCGCAAATCCGCTGACTATCATAGCCCTTGCATCTTCCTCGCTGATACCGCGGCTCATCAGATAGAACACCGCATCGTCGCTTATCCTTCCGATCCTGGCCTCGTGTCCTATGTCTGCGGAATCATTTCTGATATCCATGGCAGGTATGGTGTCTGAACGGGACTCGGAATCCAGCATTAGGGAATCACAGGTCACCGCAGACTTTGTTCCGGAGGCTGCTTTTCCAACTGTCACGGAACTTCTGAACACACATTCCCCACCGGACTTTGAAATGGACTTTGCCACTATGTGTGAACTGGTATTCTTTCCCACATGTGCCACCTTGGCGCCGGTGTCCAGCTGCTGATCCCTGCCCGCAAAGGTGATCCCTGTATACTCCATCCTGGAGTGATCGCCCTTTAAAATGGTCATGGGATACAGATAGGATGTATGGGATCCAAAGGATCCGGACACCCATTCCATGGTACCGTCTTTCTCTATCAAAGAACGCTTTGTGTTCAGGTTGTACATATTCTTTGACCAGTTCTCAATGGTGGAATATCTGAGCCACGCCCCTTCCGCCACAAAGAGTTCCACACATCCGGCATGGAGATTAGCGACAGAATACTTGGGTGCGGAACACCCTTCTATGAAATGAAGGTATGCGCCCTTGTCAACGATGATAAGGGTGTGTTCAAACTGACCTGCCCCTGCGGCGTTCAGTCTGAAATAGGATTGAAGAGGTATGTCGACTTTCACTCCGGGCGGCACATACACAAAGGACCCTCCGGACCAGACAGCCCCGTGAAGCGCCGCAAACTTGTGATCTGTGGGAGGCACCAGTTTCATAAAGTGCTCTTTCACCATGTCGGCATACTCGCCGTTTATGGCGCTCTCCATATCGGTGTAGACAACCCCCTGGGCTGCCACTTCCTCACGGACATTGTGGTACACCACCTCCGAGTCGTACTGAGCGCCCACACCGGCCAGGGATTTTCTCTCAGCCTCGGGTATACCCAGTTTCTCAAAGGTGTTCTTTATATCATCCGGCACCTCCGACCATTTGCCCTTCATTTCGGTGTCCGGCCGGACATATGTCACAATGTCGTCCATGTTCAGACCGTCTATGGGCGGTCCCCAGTCCGACATCTTCATACCGTTATATATCTTTAAAGATTCCTGTCTGAACTCTCTCATCCATTCAGGATCGTGCTTCTCATCGCTTATCTGGGAAACGATCTCCGGCGTGAGACCTGCGGATGTCTTGAATGACGAGTTGTCCTCATCTCTGAAATCGTACAGGGAGTGGTCCACATCCCGTACACATTTTTTCGCGTCCTTTTCCATCACTCCTGCTCCGCCCCGTCGATGCCCTTGAATCCGTCTCTCTCTATCTCGTCCACGAGGGAGCTGTCCCCGCTCTTTATTATCCTGCCTTTGGAGAGGACATGGGTGTAGTCCACCTTGAGACCTTCCAGGATCCTGGCGTTATGGGTGATGATGATGAGTGAATTTCCCTCTTTTTTAAACTGCCTTATCCCCTCGGAGACCACCTTCACGGCATCCACATCAAGTCCTGAATCCGTCTCGTCCAGTATGGCGAGTCGGGGGTTCATCATAAGCATCTGAAGTATCTCTGCTTTTTTCTTCTCTCCCCCGGAGAATCCCACATTCAGATCCCTTCCCGCATAGGAATGATCCATGGAGAGGGTTTCCATGACGCCCTTCATCTCTTTCTGAAAGGCAAAGACCTTAAGGGGCTTACCGGTGACTGCGCTCCTGGAAGCCCGCATAAACTGTTCCAGGGTGATCCCGGGAACCTCCTGGGGGGACTGGAAAGAAATAAATATCCCAAGTCTGGCCCTTTCGTCCGTCTTAAGAGCGGTGATATCCTGTCCGTCGAAATATATATGTCCGGAATCCACCGAATAGACGGGATTCCCCATTATCACATTCCCGAGGGTGGATTTACCGGCTCCGTTGGGTCCCATGATCACATGGGTCTCCCCTTCTCCAACCGTGAGATCGAGACCGTTTAATATCTGTGTCCCTTCCACGGTGGCAAACAGTTTTTCAACCTTTAACAGTTCTGAACTCATAAACTTTCCCTTTCCTCTGATGCACAATCATTATATCAGCAATCAGGATATTTTCAATTACAGCAGTTAAAGCACAGGGCGCTGGATCGTGGTGTGAACTGACTGATACATACAGATCTCCGCATCAGTCCACCACTATCACCTTGTCGGATCCCGGAGCCGCAACTCCGTATCTCAGGTACCATGCTTCCTCCCACAGCCTTCTGGACTGCAGCGTCTCACGGAAAGCCCTGCGCACTTCGTCTCCCTCCTCCTTCACATCCGAGTTCCTGGCTATGACGGGGATAGCGCTGTTTTTCCTTATCTTGGAGACCACATCGGACGCATCCCTTCTCATGCCCAAAAGTCTTGTATATATGGGCTTTTCAGGACCTCCGGTGATCCCGAGCAATATATGGGCGAGGACACGTCTGACCCTGCTTTCAGTCAGATCCCTGGATTTCACCTGTCTTAAAAACTCAGAATATCTCATCTCGGGAATGCACAGTTTCTTTATCCGCCTGGCCATATCCGGTGTGCATTCATAAACTTCCGACAGTTCATCCGCCGTGTGACAGAGGATCTCCCGGTACAGCAGAAATGAAAAATCCTCGTTGTTCACAAGTCCCCGTGAAAAAAGCATATCAGGCACAAGTCTCATCATCTCCCTGGGGATATTGCCGCCCACAAAGTCCCTGTCCCCGGCGGAAAAAGCCTTCCTGATCTGCGAAGAGGAAGCAAATCTGCCTCCGTGCCTGTTTCTTTTTACGGTGACAGGTTCAATATCGCTGTCAAGTTCCCTCAAAGCCTTCAGATAGCCTATGCCCAGCACATTGTTGGGTTCCCGGATGGTATGTGTGATGCCGGCTTCCCCCATGCTGTCCAGATATCTGCCAAGGGCCCTCACATATGTGATCTTTCTGTGGGGAAGGTCTTTATTTACATCCTCTTCCCTGATGTCTGAGAGGACCCGGACCGCATCCGTGAGCTCCTCTATGGATCCGGATTCGCTTCCGAAGCAGATCCTGTCCACACAGCCCAGGCTGTCTAAAAGAGAGACCGACCCCCGGGTGAAATCCTCAGCGCCGGAGCAGGATATCCTCACGGGAAGTTCCAAGACCACGTCGGCACCGCATCTGAGGGCAGCCTCAGTTCTGGAGCCCACATCAAAAGCAGCGCAGTCACCTCTTTGCGTGAAAGCGCCGCTCATAACCACAACGCAGTATTCATCCTCTCTTCTGTCCGCCGCCCTTCTGAGAAGCCTCCTGTGTCCCAGATGAAACGGATCGAATTCAGCTACAACTCCTGTTATATGCACTTTATGATCCCTTCTCCACCAGCGTCAGGTCATTCTTTAAAATGCTGTTTTCCGGCACAAAGCCTCTGACGCAGGTGACCGGATACACATTGGAATTCCTGCCCACAACAGTTCCCGGGTTCAGAACGGCATTGCAGCCTATCTCCGCGTGATCCCCCAGCATGGCTCCGAATTTCCTGAGTCCGGTCTCTATAGCACTTTCCTCTGCCCTGACTATTACATTCTTCCTGTCCGCCTTGATATTTGAGGTTATGGACCCAGCTCCCATGTGGGCGTGAAAGCCCAGTATGGAATCTCCAACATAATTGTAATGGGGTACTTCAGCATTGTTAAATATGATCACATTCTTAAGTTCCACGGAATTGCCTATGACACAGTCATCCCCCACCAAAGCGTTTCCTCTAATGAAAGCGCAGTGCCTGACCTCTGTCCTCCTGCCGATCACGCAGGGTCCCTTTATATATACCGAATCGTATACCACAGCATCCCGGGCGATCCATATGTCCTCCCCCCTTTTCTCATACTCTTCGGGAGAAAGGGTTTCACCCAGTTTTCTGATAAAATCTCCTATGAGAGGCAGAGCTTCCCAGGGATATGTGTGCTCCCGCAAAAGCTCTGCGGCAGCGCTTTCTTTAAGGTCAAAAAGATTTTCTGTCCTGAGAGCTTTCATCTCTTCAGCCATGGACTATCCTCCTGCAAAACAATTCAATACCGGAAAACACTTCCTGCCCGGATCATTTAATTCAATACCGTAAGACATTTCCGGTCCGGACACTTCAATTCCATACCGGCGGTCATTTCCTGTCCGGATCATTCAATTCCATACCGGCAGTCATTTCCTGTCCAGATCCTTAAGGGTCAGAAGAGTGAACCCCGGATCATCCTTCATTTTCATAAGGGACTCGTCAAATCCTTCCCCTGCTGCGAGGACTGTGTGGGATATGCTGATCTTTGCGCTTTTGGCCACCTTCAGCATATCTTCATACTGTTCGAAACCCATGACCCCTTTCTCATAACTGCAGATCCCTGCGAGAAAAGTCCCGTCGTCCTTTTCGGAGATCAGATCCAGCCGGCCCTTCTTTCCTTCCCAGATACCGCAGCGGTTTCCCCCGGATATGGTCTTGTCCGCCTCCACATAATGAGCCACAGCCTCCCTGAAGGCATCCTCACAGAACCCTTTGAATCCGGGTCCTATATATCTGTCGTAAAAATCCCGGGGAGACAGATCCGAAAGCTCGGACTCCCTGGGGAATACATATCTGTACCAGAAGAGCATAAGGGGGTCTGAGATCCCGTATATACCCTTCTTTGCATTGTCCATGTTGCCGGTCTCTTCTGAAAAGATCTTTTCGGCAACTTCCAATGAGATAAGGTTTTCCAGGTACACGCTTATCTTTGCCCTTGAAAAACCGGTGGTCTTATGTATATCGTTCAGCTTGCTGTCACCCGATGCCACTGACATGAGTATGCTGCTGTACACGGCGGTTTCCCTGAGAGATCTCATGAGCCTCAGTTCCGCTTCATTGCTGAGCGCCCCTCTCCTGTCCAGGAGAACATTCTCTATATTTTCCCGAAGGCTCTTTCCCGGGTCAAAACAGGTATACATACCGGGTCTTCCCCCAAGTACGGCATATACCCCCAAACGGTCTTCAGGGCTGTAAGCGGGAAAATACTCCTTCAGATCAAAGAAACTGCATACAGGTATCTTGAGGAAACCGGCGACAGAGCGGGAAAGACTTCCCAGGCGCTTCACCAGATCGTTCTCGACAAAGCCCACGGAAGAAGATATGAGAAGTACCAGCACACCTCCGGGGACCGATGATGACGCCACAAATGAAACCAGCTGCTGCATGAAATCACTGTCTGAACGGATCACGTTTTCAAAATCGTATATCGCAAGCACGAGGCGGCCCTTCCGGGCGTTTCCGGATATCATTGCAAAAATACTGTCATATCCCGGATACTCCTCATCCGTGTGGAAGTATTCCCTCATTATGCGTCTCTGATGCCTGTCCTCGCATTTCAATGCGGTATAGGAAGCAGTAGGCTTTCCTGAGGAAAATGCCTTTACGATCTCCCTCTTTCCGGCATACTTCTGTCCGTAGAGGATCACTATCCTTCCGCCGCCTCCTGCGTAGAGATCTTCGAGATATCTGTATTGTCTCTCCGGAAGTTTCATAACTCATCCACACCTATCATACTCTTGCCCGCCTTTATGACCTGTGCCATCTCATCGGCAGGCATGGGTTTTGCCATGTAATATCCCTGTATATCCGTGCAGTCCATGGCCTCCATAAAAGCGAACTGTTCCCTTGTCTCAACACCCTCTGCGATGGTCTCCAGCATCAGCTTATGGGCCATATACATGACGGTCTCCATTATGACCTGGGTGTTTTCATCGGTCAGTATGGTGTCCACAAAGGACTTGTCGATCTTAAGTGTATCTATGGGCAGATTCTTGAGGTATGAGAGAGATGAATAACCCGTGCCGAAATCGTCCAGAGAGATCTTTATCCCGTAGCCTCTCAGGAGAGTCAGTTTCTTGATTATCTCCTGGTAGTCACCTATCAGGACGGATTCAGTGATCTCAAGTTCCAGTGATTCCGGGGGCATATTGTACTCATTTATGACCTTCAGCAGATTCTCCACGAAATCAGGCTGCCTGTACTGTATGGCGGATATATTGAGGGAAAGAATTATGGGCTCCCTCATGATATCCTTCCAGCTCATGTACGTCCTTATGGATTCCGCTATGATCCAGGTCCCCAGGGGAACGATGGTTCCGCTCTGTTCCGCGATGGGGATAAAATCTGCGGGAGATATAAACTTTCCGGTCTCATCCCTCCAGCGTATGAGAGCTTCCGTCCCTCTCAGTGTCCCGTCGTCGGTTCTGAACTGGGGTTGGAAATACATCATGAAATTGTTGCTGAATATGGCATCCTTGAGCTTGTTTTCCATTTCCACATTGCTCAGGAATTCATTCAGGACTCCCCTTGTGAAATAGGACATGGAATTACGCCCGCGGACACGGTTCTTGAACATCACGATCTCAGCGCAGTTCACCAGTTCCAGTGCGCCGGTGGCAGCCTCCGGATACTCAGCCACCCCAACGGATATGGTGAGCAGGATCTCCTGTCCCGAACTCAGGGATATGGGCTTCTTCATCTGCTCACAGATTTTGGCGTAGATATGGTCTGCGCTGGTTTCGCCCGAGGGGGCGTAAACCGCTATGCAGAACAGATCTCCGGAGAATCTGGAGACTAAAAGATTGTCGCTCATGAAATCCTTAAGGTATTTGCCAAACTGCTGGACCAGTTCATCCCCCGCAACGATACCCAGGGAATCGTTGATATTCCGGAAGTTGTCGATATTGATGAACATCACGGCCACGGTCTCTCCCTGGCCGTCCGCCCTTTCCAGCATGTTTCCAAGAAGCCGTATAAAATAATTCCTGTTGTACAGCCCGCTGGTCTCATCATAAAATACCAGATAGGTCAGTTCCTCGTTCTGGATGTTGTATTTCGTCACATCCCTGAACCTGATCACCTTTGTCTCAGGCTTGTGATCCGTTCCATATATGACATTTGCCTCGCACTCCACCCACATGGCGCCAGTGCGTCTCTTGGCCTGCACGCCGGAGAGCTCAAGCCCTTTCTTTTCCAGATAAATGGTATCCCTCAAAGGAATGATATAATCATCCTCTATGGTATCAAATATCTTTTCAAAATCCGAAAGAGATTTGAGTTCAAAATCCCAGAACTGACTCCAGGAGCCCAGTGTTCTCACGCTGTTATCCCTGAAATCCACGTAAATATAGGCGCTGCTCGATGTATCTATGATCAGCTGCAGCATCTTCCTCTCATCCATGAGCCTGCGGTTCATGGCATTGAGCAGATCTATCTGGTAATTGAGATCATCCATGTCTTATTTTCCGGTTATGTAGCCAAGTGCAGTGAGCGCTTCTGCACACTCCACGGCTCCGCCGGCTGCTCCTCTCATGGTATTGTGTGAAAGTCCTACAAATTTCCAGTCATAAACCGTGTCTTCCCTGAGCCTTCCTATGGAAACGCCCATTCCGTTGCCATAGTCCACATCCAGGGCCACCTGGGGTCTGTCGTCTTCCTGCATATACCTGATGAAATGCTCGGGTGCGCTGGGAAGCTTCTTTTCCTGGGGCATTCCACTGTAGTTCTCAAGTTTCTCTATAAGTTCTTCCTTGGAGACCTTCTTTCTGAACTTCACAAAGGCCGCGGCTGTGTGACCGTAAAGCACCGGCACCCTTATGCACTGGGTGGTGATGAGGGGAGATTCTGCAGGCACGATCACGCCGTTCTCTATATGTCCCCATATCCTCAGGGGTTCTTTTTCACTCTTTTCCTCTTCATTCTTTATGAAGGGGATCACATTGCCCTCCATCTGGGGCCAGTCCTTGAAAGTCTTGCCGGCTCCGGATATGGCCTGATAGGTGGTCGCGACCATCTCTATGGGCTCATACTCCATCCATGCCGTAAGGGCCGGGGTGTAACTCTGTATGGAACAGTTGGGCTTCACCGCGATAAACCCTCTCTTCGTGCCAAGCCTCTTCTTCTGAAACTCGATGACATCAAAATGGCCGGGATTGATCTCCGGGATGACCATGGGCACATCGGGAGTCCATCTGTGGGCGCTGTTATTGGACACCACAGGAGTCTCTGTCTTTGCATATTTCTCTTCTATGGCCCTTATCTCATCTGCGGACATGTCCACAGCGGAAAAGCAGAAATCGACCTGAGAGGACACCTTTTCCACATCCGTGACATCGCATATCACCATATCCTTTACCGCATCGGGTATGGGAGTGTCCATCTTCCATCTTCCGGACACGGCTTCCTCATACTTTTTTCCGGCGGATCTGGGGGATGCGGCTATAACAGCCACCTCAAACCAGGGGTGTTCCGACAGGATCTTTATGAATCTCTGTCCCACCATACCGGTTCCGCCAAGCACTGCACACTTCAGTTTCTTATCCATCTGTTTTCCCTCCGTATATGTCAGGTTCACAGATGCATCCCTCATCCAGGTATGCATCCATGCCCTTTATGAACTCATCCATAGCGCTCACTCCCGGAGCGCCGCAGGTATTTCTCCTGCTTATACACGTCTCTATGCTGACACTGTCGTATATGTCCTCTGAGAAAAGACCGGAAAAACCTTTCCATTCATCCATGGAAAGATCCGAGAGGGCTTTTCCCTTTTCTATACAGTACCTTACGATCTCACCTATCACCCGGTGGGCATCCCTGAAGGGCATCCCCTTCACCACCAGATAATCCGCCGCATCCGTGGCGTTGGTAAAGCCGTTTTCGCAGCTCTTCCTCATCCTTTCCCTGTTGAATGTGAGGGTCCCGAACATGCCGGTGTACATCCTGACACAGGCATAGGCGGTATCGTCCGCATCAAAGAGGGTTTCCTTGTCCTCCTGCATATCCTTGTCGTAGGCCAGAGGTATCCCCTTCATCACGGTCAGCATGGAAATAAGGTCTCCGTAAACTCGCCCTGTCTTCCCCCGGACCAGTTCGGCTATATCCGGATTCTTCTTCTGTGGCATTATGCTGGACCCTGTGGAAAAAGAATCGGACACTGTCACAAATCCGTATTCATTTGAATTCCAGGTTATGATCTCCTCACAGCTCCTGGAAAGGTGCGTCATCACGATGGACAGGGCGGAGATATATTCGATCACGTAATCCCTGTCTGAAACCGAATCCATGGAGTTTGCAGTTGGCCTGTAAAAGCCAAGCTCCCGGGCTGTCATCTCCCTGTCCAGCGGATAGGTGGTACCCGCCAGGGCTCCCGCCCCAAGAGGACATTCATTCAGTCTCTCGTAGATGTCGCGGATCCTCGATCTGTCACGCCTGATCATCTCAAAATAAGCCGCCACGTGATGGGAAAGGGTTACGGGCTGAGCCTTCTGCATGTGGGTAAAGCCCGGCATGGCAGTGTCTTTATTTTCCCTGATGATCTTCCCGTAGGTCTGCTCAAGTTCAAAGAGCGCCCTGTCCATAACAGCAGCCCTGTGTCTCACATACATGCGCACGTCCAGGGCCACCTGGTCGTTCCTGCTCCTGCCGGTGTGGAGTTTTTTCCCGGTTTCTCCTATCCTGTCCACCAGAGTGCTCTCCACAAAACTGTGGATGTCCTCAAAGCTGTCGTCAGGACTTATCCTGTCTTCATCCATGTCTTTCAGAAGTTCAGAGAGGGCCCGGATCAGGGTTTCCCCCTCCTCCTCCGTTATGATGCCGCACTTTGAAAGCATCCCCGCATGGGCGATGCTTCCCCTTATGTCCTCTCTGTACAGTCTCCTGTCGAAACCGATGGAGTCCTGAAACGCCGCTGCGGCGCTGTCAAGAGCTCCTTCAAATCTGCCACCCCACAGTTTTTCCATATTACCTCCGAAAATTACATCCGGTTATCCTCGATTACTCAAACCGAAATTTAATTTTATGTCACATATCAGTAAAAGTCAAAACAATTTCCCCTGTTTCAAGAGTTTTTTTCATGTCTATGAGTCTCTGATTGGAGGAGCCGCGGAATTTCAGGGTTATATCCTTAAGATCCAGCACAAAGGGGCCGTCCACCAGTACGTCTGTGAGTTTCAGTATCCTGTCCGTATATTCCGTGTATTTCCTGCCACCGGACTTAAGATCCCTGTCAAGGATATATCCGGTGTAGATCCATACATTCTTTTTGGGGTATTTATTTTTCACCCTGTCCAGTATCTCAAAAACCCCGGGCTGGTTTTCCTCCTCCATGGGGTCCCCGCCAAGGATGGTGATCCCTGCCACATAGTCGGGTTCCAGGGAGTCCAGGATCCTGTTCATATATTCTTCAGTGCAGGGCTCTCCCGCAGAAAAATCCCAGGTCTCAGGCTGAAAGCACCCCGGGCACCTGTTCCTGCAGCCGCTTACAAAAACACAGGTCCTGCACCCGGGACCGTTTGCTATATCCAGATATTTAACAGCGCAAATGTTCACGATATCACTCCTCTTCAGTTTCCGTAATGAGCCCGGTACCCGCCACTACTCCAGCCTCCGCCTTCTCTGCGGATTTCACGACCACTGTCTCTTCTGCAGATTTCACGACCACTGTCTCTTCCGCGGATGGCTTTACCACTGTCTCTTCCGGGGATGCCGGGACTATCTCCTCCGCCTTCTCCAAATTTGCAGTTCCTTCTGCTTTTACCTTTCCAAGCTTCTTTCTGTACACGGCAAGGACGCAGATCAGCACTGCCGCAAAGGTCAGAAGTATGCCGGGCCTGAATCCCACAGGGATGAAATACATCTCTATACTGTGTTCCCCCGAGGGGATGTCAAAGGCCAGCAGGGATGAATCCACACTGTAGGTGGGGACCCTTTTCCCGTCCACATATACGTACCATCCCCTGTCATAGGAAAAAGTGGTCAGCATGATACTGTTCTCCGGGACCTCCGCCACCCCCGAAAGGGATGTATCCCTGAAATCCATGGCGTGGAGCCCGCTCTTCTTCAGTTTCAGAAGGTCTTCAAAAAGCACGTCCTCATTCATGGTAACGGCATATATATTGCCTGTGACCCCTTCCGCCCCTGAGTTTACGGTGACCTTTATCTCTGCCCCCTTTTTAAGCTTTCCCAGGTCCGTGAACCCCGCCTCACCGGGGTCAGGCATAAATGTCCTCCCCTCGGAATTCACAAGGATGGACTCACTGTCTATACAGTCGATGTAAATAAACACCTGTCCGGGTTTGGACACCGTACAGTTGAGCACACCTGTGGTCTGCTTTGCATTGCCCTCGGGTATGGTGAAAGACACCCCTGTATCCACATCGTAGGTCTGCATAGGATGTGTGGGTTCCGGCTTTATCACGTTTGGCTCCAGTACCTTCTCCGGGTTTCCTGTCATCTTTGAAAAGAGATCATTCTGGCATGTGACAGGATCGTACTGCACGCTCTCGTAATCTTTTGTCTCACTGCTACAGGCAAAAACCGGAGGCAGAGCGTGATCGTTCCTGTATATGTTCACCCTCCCCTTGCCGTCCAGAACGGATGAGAAGAATACCAGGTCCTTTCGGTCCTCGTCCATGTTGGATGGGGTCAGGTAATATCTGACACCGAGAAGACTGCCCAGGGCAGGCATGAAACAAGTCTCAAACTGGGAATTGGCCCCTGTGGACATGCCCAGGTTTCGCATGGTCTCAATGGTATCCCTGTAATGGGTGGAAGAAAAAACCGCAGTGGAATTGAAATTGTAGAACATGCCGTCCATATTCGTGAACCTCTCGGAATCCTGCATCCTGAAAAATCCGCCGGGGTCCCTGGAATTCACATATTTAACCGCCTCTATCATGAGACTGTGATACTCATCCTCTATGTATTCGCTTCTGACAGTCAGATACCCGGAAGCCAGCATATTAAGCCTGACCCCAAAGCAGGATATCACCGCCTCCCCAAGAACACACAGTATGAGAAGATACCTGACTGTCTCTCGTTTCGTACCCATATAAAGCAGCATCGCATACACGATCACAAGGGCCATAGTCAAATACACCGATGTAAATGAGAGCCCCTCAAGTTCGGTGGCATCGGCCCACAGGACATATATCCCCACCACAGCAGCAGCGGAAGCGATGTCTCCGGCATTAAAGCTTTCGATATGCTTCATGCACACGCAGAACAGCAGCACGTTCAGGAACACGAAAATAAAGGCGTTTCTGTAGGGCAGACCCACGGGATAATGAAAGAAATTCCAGAACAGCATCACATCTCTGAGAGAGAATGAGAGCAGCAGGAATACAAGGAATGCAAATACGCCGGCCTTAAGCCTTACAGACACATCCTTCAGCCTGAAGAACAGGATCAGGCTCAGAAGTGTAAGGACTCCGGAATAGATATTCACCAGATTCTCATTCAGGACAGCGGGATTCATCCCGAACATCATCCTTGAAAATTCCGCGAGAAGATGGCTGTTCATCCCTGCTCCCTGGTATGTGTCACCCCCCGCCGGTGTCAGGGCGAGATGCATCACCGTGGGCACCATAAGCCATCCCACCAGGGCAAAGGAGAGACAGGTCTTTATTATCAGGCCCCCTCCGGCCCTTATGACAGTTTTAAATGAGGCCCTGTCTTCTGCGCATTTCATGATGAACCACATAAACACGAAGATCAGAACCATATATGTCAGGTAGAAATTGAGATAGAAGGAGAAGGCTGTCAGCAGGATATACGGAAAAGAACCTTTTCCCTCCAGCATCCTGTTGAGAGACGTGATGACAAGGGGCATAAGGGCGATTATGTCCATCCACATTATATTCCAGGAATAGGCTGTGACATACATGGACAGAGCGTACATGACTGACCCTGCAAGGCAGATGCCATACCCCGCTCCGGTGAGCCTTCGAAGGGCATAGGAGCAGGAAGCGCCGCTGAGTGCTATCTTGATCACTATCAGCAGGAAAAAGAATTCCGTAAGCCGGGAAACAGGAAAAAATATCACAAGAAGATTTAAAGGGCTTGAAAGATAGTAGGCAAAGGTTGGCAGCATGGCTTCCCCAAGCCCTGCCTGGGCAGTGTAAAACAGGCTCCCATCTCCGGACAGCAGCCTCTTCAGGTAGACGATGAACGGCATATACTGGGAATAGAGATCCCCTGTGATCACCGTGTTTTCCCCGAAAGGATATACCCGGACGATGGCAAATCCCGCAATTGTGGCGGCAGCGCAGATAAGCGCTGACAGCAGGGGCAGCGGCACCTTCTCTATCTTCTCTTTTATTCTTTCAACTAAGCCCATGGAGAAAATTATATGATATTGACAACAAAAGTCAAAACCAAAGGTTGACAATTTTTTCAACAGAGAGTATTATTCTTTTTGCGTTTCAAAAAGACGCATGCGGAAGTGTCGGAATTGGCAGACGAGCAAGACTAAGGATCTTGTGGTGGAAACACCGTGTGAGTTCAAGTCTCATCTTCCGCAAAGAACAGCGGACCCGGATCATTGGGACCGCTGTTGTAAAATATGATCTCGCAGAAGTGGCGGAATTGGCAGACGCGCAGGCTTCAGGTGCCTGTGGTGGCAACATCGTGTGGGTTCAAGTCCCACCTTCTGCAATCTTTATTCTTTTATTTTCCCCTTTTTTCATTCAGGTGTTTTTCAAAGAGTCGCTCGAAGTCTTTTTCTTCCTGTGTTCCCGGAACAGGGATCCGGACGCTTCGGCCCTCCCAGGATGACAGATATATGGCGTTTGATATGAGAAGGCTCTTTCTCCCGTCGCTTCCCGGAGCCGGAGATATGCCTTTGCCCCTGCATTCATCTGAGAATCCCCGGAGCACTTCCTCGTAGGGAGACACCGGGTCTTCGGTCTCTATCTCTTTTTCCACGCCCTTTATCTTTTTGAAGAATTCCTCCGCTTCCCGGCGGTACTGTTCTTCCCTGCATCCCAGTTCAGG
>JAILIO010000120.1 GCA_024695225.1 Lachnospiraceae bacterium | reverse complement strand
TGCGGAGTATACGGTGGCGGTGGATCCGGCTACAGTGAGCGCGGATAAGCCGGAAGCATTCGGAATGCCGGGGGCGGCAAATCTTGCGAAGCTTACGATCAGGCCGACAGGTGAAGCTGTATCAGCAAACCTGTATTACGGGGGAGCGTACAATGCGAAGAATGATACCTTCGGAGCAGTGAATAAGATAACGCTCACAACCCCTACCACGATCGAGAATATAAACTTCATCGACAGGGAGAGGACGAAGGCGGAAGAGAAAGCCGGAGGAGCAAACGTTTACAGGGGAGCACTTGCCCTTGCAATGGGCGGTAAAGACCTGACACTTAAGGGTGTCACCTTTGACGGAAGAGGACTTACGATAGACGGTGGGAAGACAGGTAAGCTTACTCTCTCTGGCAATAAGGCGCTCAGAGCAGGAAGGGAGACAGGAAGCTTTACGGATAACGGCAGCACGATAGAAGGTGCGATAACGAACCTTAATGAGCTGATCCTTACTGACGGCAAGAGCCTTGATGTAAGGGATTACGGTACGGCGTTCAATGCTGCGGGAGAAGCCACGAAGACTGCTGCCGGAAATCTGTCAGTGACAAACCTTGCAGGAAAGAATAACAGCATTACTGTCAGCGGAAACCTGACAGGTACGCAGACGGATCTGGATAGCAGCCCCCTTCAGATCGGTGGGGCATTCAGTGCAACGAACCTTACAGTAAAGGGAAGTACCGTGGATGCCAAGAAGGCTGTAAACATCACTAACATCACGACCGATGGTGGGACAGACTACAGCGTGATATATGCGGGCACTGATTTCAATGTGACGGGCAGCATAAATGCAGGCGGAAGTAACCTGGCTCTTATCGGACGCCAGAAGGCCGCAAAAGCAGGAACACTGTCAGGAAACATAGCTCCGTATCTCAATATCAAGGGAGCGGTCAATACGGCAGATAGCGCAAAGATAGCCGTAGGAATACGTCCGAATACAGGTGACGGCATTATCATTCCGACTTCAGCATACAACCTGCAGATGCTGACAACTGCCAAAGGAAAGTCGGAGCAGTTTGCCCCGGTGATATCGATATCGGGGAATACTGTGACAACGTCTGAATTTGAACCGGGTGCGAGCGGAAGTGCGCGCGGCATAGCGCTGTACAAGACCGGAAGCGTGATCTATGCCTATGACGGAGCAAATATTAAGACGGCTCTTGTAAAGGCAGATGCCGGAAGTGAGCCGGATCTTTCAAGTCTCGAAGAAGGAATGGAGCTTCTGGGATACTTCCCTGACTTCAATACGGCTGTGGCTGAGATAAATAACAGAAATACCAAGGCCAACAGTTATGTGATAGCTTTGATGGAAGATATAGGCAGCAACTCGGCACCTGTAGCAATAAATATGCCTAAGGCTACAGCGCTCAGCGCTCTGGGAATTTATTCGCCAACGGAGAAGGGGATTTATTACAACAAGTCCATCGCCTTTACCACGGATGCAGTGGTGAATAAGGTGAACCTCGAATTCGCCGTAAATAATCTTGATATAACGGCGCCTAAGGGTACGAAACTCACGATAAAGGATACAGCGCTCAGCACAGGCAGGAACTTCGGTGCATATGATCTTATCCTTGATGGAAATGGATCGGTGTATGCAGGAGTAACTACTGTGGGAACTACTACGGTCACCGATAAGCTGAGCATGTCAGACGGAACAGTATTGAGCGGAAGGGGTATGATAACCCTTGCATCGGTCGAGAACGCGGGTGGCACCATCCGTTACGTCAGGATAAATAAGGGAAAAAACAACGAGGCAGCAGGACTTAAGATCACAGGTTCCGTGAATAACAGCGGAGATCAGCTGAAGCTTGTACTCACAGACGGAACTGGTGCTGCAGACAATCGGGTGACCATCCCTGCGGGCTTCAACAAGGCGCCTAATTATTCAAGCCTCTTTACCGGCTCGAAGCAACTGCTGAATGCGCCCAGAGTGACAGCGAATGATGTGGAAATCTATGCAGGAGATATAGCTGAAGAGAATAAACTCAACGAAAATCCCGCGAGTGTAAACGATGATACAGGTCTGCTCTTAAGGAACGGAGATATCTTCTACTATGCAGACCGGGATCTGCTGGGCAATGCAGCAGGACTCACGATAGGAGAAGATGATAAGGCCAAGGCGGTATTCTATATCGATCTTAATAAGGCGTTGTCACAGGTAACGGCTTATGGAGACAAGGACAAGGCGTATACGGTATACGCCGGTGTCGGGGGCAGAGAGATAAGGGATACCAATATAACGGACAATAATAAACACAGTAACATATCGCTGCCGGGTAATAATCAGGCTGCATCCCTCATTATAAAGCCTTATGCAGACGGGAATGCAGAACTGTATTATTCAGGTAATATTGTAGGCTATGCGAAGACAGGAGGGAAACTCGAACTGGAAAAACTTGTACTCAGACCTGTGAATCCCGGAAATGACAATCCTACGGAGAACAGCAATATCACACTGTACAGGAATGGGACGGACAAGACGGGAACAGTAACGCTCAGGATGAATAACGCAATGGTATCAGGAGGCGGATATCTGAACCAGATAAACGGAACAAAAGGGGTGACGGAGGTTATCCTTGATAAAG
>JAILIO010000032.1 GCA_024695225.1 Lachnospiraceae bacterium | reverse complement strand
ACCGCCTCGTGAAATGAACGCCTTTGCTCATGACGAGAATAATATAGCATAATTTGTGTGCTGTCAACTACTTTTTTTATTCTTTTGTCAGGCCCGCTCCCATGGGCTCTCATGGAATTTTCTCTCTGTGCATAATCCCTGTTTGGTCGTGGTCATCCCCGGTCCCATGGGATATCTCATGTATTACTCAGGGGTAAAGGACAAGGATCCAGGTCAAAGATACTGTGATCCTCTATCTGTTACCGCACATAGGATCTTTCAGCCGATCCTGTATCCCACCGGGAACATTTCATCATACGCTGTATCCCCCAAGATAGTCTTTCAACTGATCCTGTATCCCACCGGGAACATTTCATTATATGCTGTATCCCCCAAGATAGTCTTTCAACTTATACTGTATCCCGCAGGGAACCTTTCAGCTGATGCCGCATCCCTCAGACAGGCTTTCAGCTGATGCTGTATCCCA
Source organism: Lachnospiraceae bacterium (assembly GCA_024695225.1). Taxonomy (GTDB): domain Bacteria; phylum Bacillota; class Clostridia; order Lachnospirales; family Lachnospiraceae; genus JAEELB01. The sequence continues at coordinate 7,128 of JAILIO010000032.1, read as the reverse complement.
TGAGGAAGCCGTCTACCTCTGCAGCACAGGCCCTGCCTTCTGCTATAGCCCATACCACCAGACTCTGTCCCCTTCTCATATCCCCGGCTGCAAACACTCCGGGCACATTTGTGGAATAACCGCCATCGGGAGTAGAGACCACCCCTCTCCCTGTCATCTCCAGCCCGAATGATTCAGGCACCAGCTTTTCCGCCCCCGTAAACCCGGCGGCGATGAGCAGCAGATCGCATTTCAGTTTCTTTTCGGATCCTTTGGTCTCCACAAGTTTTCCGTTTTCAAATCCCACTTCCACAGTCTCTATCTCTGAGATCCTGCCGTTTTTGGATATGACCTTTTTCACGGTGGTCTTGAACACCCTGGGGTCCGAACCGAACAGCTCTATGGCCTCAGAATGGCCGTAATCGGTCCTGAGGGTCTTTGGCCACTCCGGCCAGGGATTGTTTTGTGCTCTCTCCACCGGGGGCTTTGGCATCATCTCAAGCGCTGTGACAGATCTGCAGCCCATTCGTATGACGGTGCCTATACAGTCATTCCCGGTGTCACCGCCGCCGACTATGACCACATTTCTGTCCTTTGCGTCATATTTTTCCGACAGTTCCTCTATACCCAGCACATTTCTGGTGGCTGCCTTCAGGAAATCCACCGCGAAATAAACGCCTTCAGCCCCTTCTATCCCTTCGGCATTCAGGGCTCTGGCCTGCTTTGCGCCGCAGCACAGCACCACGGCGTCATAGTCTTTTTTCAGACGGGAGACCTTTAGTTTTTCTCCCACATTCACTCCCGTCTTGAAGACGATCCCCTCCTCCTCCATGAGTTTCTGCCTTCTCTCTATGACAGACTTGTCCAGCTTCATATTGGGGATGCCATACATGAGAAGACCGCCTATACGGTCTTCCCTCTCGTACACGGTGACGGAATGTCCCCTTCTCCTGAGGGCGTCCGCAGCGGACAGTCCCGAAGGACCGCTTCCCACAACCGCCACCTTCTTGCCGCTTTCCTTTGCCGGGGGACAGGCCTTCATCCAGCCGTTGCTGTAGCCTTTTTCTATGATAAAGAGTTCATTGTCCCTGACTGTCACCGGATCGTCATACTGTCCGCATATACAGGCCTTTTCACAGAGGGCCGGACACACCCTGCCTGTGAACTCCGGGAACCGGTTTGTCTTTAGGAGCCTGGAAAGCGCATGGGAATCCTCCCCCCTGTACACACAGTCATTCCATTCAGGGATCAGGTTGTGCAATGGACATCCCACCACCATTCCGCTCAGGTTCATGGCCGACTGGCAAAAGGGCACTCCGCAGTTCATGCATCTGGCGCCCTGCCTTCTCCTGACCTCTTCCGTGGAATACTTATGGAATTCCTTGTATCCCTTGATGCGTTCCTTTACCGGTATCTCCGCGTTCTCAATCCTGTCGTATTCAAGAAAACCTGTCTGTTTACCCATTTTTCTCCCCTCTGTCTCTGTTTCTGTAACTCACCGGCCGTCACGGCATAGAGCTCACCATACCCGGCCCGCATGTGTTTCAAAGATCTCTGTTTCATCTGTTTTGTATTCCGGGGCGTTCCCTCGTATCACAGGGCACACCCGTCATATGGCAGCGTTTGTCACTTCCCTGAAAGCCTCCAGTTCCGCGCTTTCCCTGCTGAAGCCCTGTTCTTCAAATCTGCCGATGGTCCTGATCATCTTCTGATAATCCCTGGACACCACTTTCTTGAAACACATGAGTTCATCCTCAAAATTCTTAAGGATTTCCTTACCCAGGATGGAACCTGTGGCTTTCACATAGTCTTCCAGAATATCCTTAAGCTCCTCTATCTCATATTTTTCCCTGATCTCCTTCAGTTCCACCATGTCCTTATTTACTCTGCGGTACAGGCTGTGATCCCTGTCGAGCACGTAGGCAATGCCACCGCTCATGCCCGCCGCAAAATTCTTGCCGGTACTTCCCAGGATGACCGCTCTCCCGCCTGTCATGTACTCAAGGCCGTGATCCCCGCATCCCTCGGCAACTGCTGTGGCGCCGGAGTTCCTGACGCAGAACCTCTCACCTGCCACACCGCATATGTAAGCTTTCCCGGATGTGGCGCCGTAGAGAGCCACATTTCCAACGATTATATTTTCAGAGGCTTTAAAGCGGCTGCCTTCGGGGGGGCTCACAATGAGAGTTCCTCCGGAAAGACCCTTTCCAAAGCCGTCATTGGCATCACCCTTGAGCCTGATGGTCAGGCCGTGGGGTATGAAAGCGCCGAAGGACTGTCCTCCGCCTCCCGTGCAGTTGATCAGGAACCTGTCTTCCGGGAGATCTGCGCATCCCTTTCCGTATTTGCGGACTATCTCCGAGCCCAGGATGGTCCCAAAGGTCCTGTCCGTAGAGCTGACTTCCACGCTTATCTCCGAAGGTCCCTTGCTCTTCTTTGCCGATTTCTCAAACCAGGGCAACAGCACCTCTTCATCCACTGTTTTTTCCAGCCGGAAATCATAACACTGTCCGGGGTCAAAGCGGTTGTCTTTGATATGCGAGAATCCGGGTTTCAGGATCTCAGCAAAGGATACTGTCATGGCATGGGGCTGCAGGAACTCTCCCCTCTTTTTAAGGCAGTCAGTACGTCCGATCATCTCATCCACGGTTTTGAAACCCAGCTCCGCCATTATTTCCCTGAGCTGCATTGCGGTGAAGGTCATAAAATTCATAAGGTTCTCAGGTTTCCCCGCAAATCTGGACCTCAAAAGCTCGTTCTGGGTAGCTATGCCCACAGGGCAGGTATCCTTTGAACACACCCGCATCATCATACAGCCCAGAGACACCAGAGGGGCGGTTGCAAATCCGAATTCCTCGGCTCCCAGAAGGGCCGCTATGGCCACGTCCCTGCCGGTCATAAGCTTTCCGTCAGTCTCTATCCGCACCCTGGATCTGAGACCGCTTTCAATAAGGGCCTGGTGGGTCTCCGCGACCCCAAGTTCCCAGGGGAGACCGGCGCCGTGGACCGAACTGTAGGGAGCAGCCCCGGTCCCGCCGTCATATCCGGAAATGAGGACCACCTGGGCCCCTGCCTTCGCCACTCCGGAAGCGATGGTGCCCACGCCTGCTTCCGAAACCAGTTTCACGGATATCCTGGCATCCCGGTTTGCGTTCTTCAGATCGTATATGAGCTGGGCCAGGTCTTCTATAGAGTAAATGTCATGATGAGGGGGCGGGGATATGAGCTGCACCCCGGGGGTGGAGCATCTGGTGGCAGCCACCCACGGATATACCTTCTTTGCGGGAAGATTTCCGCCTTCTCCGGGCTTTGCCCCCTGCGCCATCTTTATCTGTATCTCTTTGGCGCTTAATAGATATTCCTCAGTCACGCCAAACCGCCCCGAGGCCACCTGTTTCACGGCGCTGTTCTTCTCTGTGCCGAACCTGTCCGATGCCTCCCCGCCTTCTCCGGTGTTAGATCTGCCTCCAAGCCGGTTCATGGCCTTTGCTATGGTCTCATGGGCTTCCCTGGAAAGGGACCCGTAACTCATGGCCCCCACCTGGAACCTTTTCACTATCTCTTCCACGGGTTCCACTTTATCTATGTCAATGGGAGCCCCCTGGGGAACGAACTCCAGAAGCCCCCTGAGTGTATGGGGCTTTGTGGCGTCGTCCACCATGGAAGCATACTCCCTGAATTTGTCGTAATCGCCGTTTCTGACAGCCTGCTGCAGCAGCACTATGGTCCTGGGGCTGTAGAGATGGTCCTCCTTGCCCTTGCCGCTTCTGAGATTGTGGAATCCCACGCTGTCCAGAGCGGGATCCACCGGGAGTCCCATGGGGTCAAAAGCCCTGTCATGCCTGTGGGATATGCCGTCCTCCAGTTCCTTTATCCCTATACCGCCAACTCTGCTGGCGACCCCGGTAAAGTATCTGTCGATCACTTCATCCGAAAGACCTATGGCTTCAAATATCCTTGCGGACTGATATGACTGGATGGTGGATATCCCCATCTTGGCAGCGATCTTCACCACACCGTTCATAAGAGCTCTGTCGTAATCGTCAATGGCAGTGTGCAGATCCTTGTCCAAAAGTCCGAGACCTATCAGTTCCTCTATGCACTCATGGGCCAGATAAGGGTTCACCGCCCTGGCGCCGAAGCCCAGGACGCACGCTGTCTGATGGACATCCCTGACTTCCCCGCTCTCCAGGATCAGTGAAACCGCAGTCCTCTTCTTGGTATGAACAAGGTGCTGTTCCACGGCCGATACCGCCAGCAGCGCCGGTATCGGGACATGGTTTTCATCCACGCCTCTGTCAGAGAGTATGATGATATTGGCTCCCCCCGACACTGCGCGATCCACCGACAGATAGAGCTGTTCCACTGCCCTTGACAATGATGTGTGCTTGTAATAGAGGAGGGATACCGTTTCCGTCTTGAATCCACCCCGCTGCATGGCGCGGATCTTCATGATATCCACTCCCGTCAGCACAGGGTTATTAACCTCAAGTACAGTACAGTTGTCACTCTTTTCACAGAGCAGGTCTCCGTCAGAACCTATATAAACAGTCGTGTCGGTTACGATCTTCTCCCGGAGGGAATCTATAGGAGGGTTAGTAACCTGTGCAAACTGCTGCTGGAAAAATCTGTACAGAAGAGGATGATTTTCCGACAGGAGGGCGATGGGCACGTCATGTCCCATGGATACCGTAGGCTCTGCTCCGTTTATGGCGGCCTCCAGTATGTATGACCTCACTTCCTCATAGCTGTACCCAAAGACCTTATACAGACGGTCCCGCTCTTCCTGAGTGTGGACAGGGACCTGATGGTTGGGGATCGAGAGTTCATGGAGCCCCACAAGATGGGCATCCAGCCACTCTCCGTAAGGGTTTGAGGATGCATAGAACTCTTTGCATTCCTCGTCTGAGATTATCCTCTTCCGGCGGGTATCCACCAGCAGCATTCTCCCGGGGGTGAGTCTTGATTTCTCCAGGATATGCTCTGAGCCTATATCCAGTACCCCCACCTCGGAGGACAGGATCAGACGGTTGTCGTCGGTTATGTAATACCGGGAAGGCCTGAGCCCGTTTCTGTCCAGGGTAGCCCCGAAGAGCTCACCGTCTGTGAACATGACTGCCGCAGGCCCGTCCCAGGGTTCCATCATGGTTGCATAATAATGATAGAAATCCTTCTTGGATTCGCTCATGAAACGGTTGTTCTTCCAAGGTTCGGGGATAAGAGTCATCATGGCCAGCGGCAGATCCATGCCGTTCATGTACAGGAACTCCAGTGTGTTATCCAGCATGGCCGAATCGGAACCGCTGGCTGATATCACGGGATATATCTTGTCGCTGTCCTCCGAAAGAAGACTTGAATGCATGGTCTCTTCCCTGGCCAGCATACGGTCTGAATTGCCCCTTATGGTATTTATTTCCCCATTGTGGGCTATAAACCTGTAGGGGTGTGCCCTCTCCCAGCTGGGGAGGGTGTTGGTGGAAAACCTGGAATGCACCATGGCTATGGCTGTCACAAAATCTTCACTCTGCAGATCGTCATAGAATCTGCGAAGCTGTCCCACCAGAAACATACCTTTGTATACTATAGTCCTGGAGGAAAGGGAACAGATATATGTGTCTTCGGAACTCTGCTCAAACTCCCGTCGGACCACGTACAGCCTTCTGTCAAAGTCCGCTCCTTTTTCCACGGTTTCCGGTTTCTTCAGAAAACACTGCCATATGGAAGGCATGCAATCCCTGGCTCTGTCTCCCAGTATCTCCGGATGGATGGGAACTTCCCTCCAGCCTGCGACTATTATGCCCTCCTTCTCCGAGATGACTTCAAAAAGCCGCCTGGCAAAAGTCCTTTTCAGTTCATCCTGGGGGAGAAAGAACATGCCGATGCCGTACTCCCCTGCCCCTCCTGTCTTGATGCCCATTTTTTTTGCAATGGCAGAGAAAAACGGATGGGATATCTGAAGCAGTATCCCCACGCCGTCGCCAACTGTGCCACTGGCATCTTTGCCGGCACGGTGTTCCAGTTTTTCCACTATGGTAAGCGCATCGTCCAGAACGGAATACTCGGGCACCCCGTCAATCTTTACCACTGCGCCTATTCCGCAGGCATCGTGTTCTCTGTCGTAACTCAGACCTTTGTTCATTTATTTCTCCCTCTCTGTAAATCCTCTCTGAAACCACAAAAAAAACGACGCCTCTAATGTGCCTAAGCACAATAGAGACGCCGTTGCCTCACGAAGGAAATATTATTCCTTTTGTTTTTATTTGTCAACCACTGCAAAACGACACCGGGATACCCGGTATCTCAAGCTTTTCAGAGATGGTTCTTAAGGTACGCGATGAGATCCTCTCTGGTGGTGGATTTCAGAACATATCCATTGGGTCTGAGCTCCATGACCCTTGATACGCCTTCACGGGTACCCACTCCCGTCAAAAAGATAACGGGGATATCCTTTGTCTCCTCCTCTGACCTCAGCATCTGAAACACCTGAGGCCCGTCCAGCACCGGCATCTCATAATCGAGAAGTATGAGATCCACCTTATTTTTCGAGAGGAAGGTCACAGCCTGCATTCCGGAAGTGACAACATTGGCCTGATACTTATCCTTAAGCCATTCTCTCACCATACGTGCGTAGGATGGGTCATCATCCACTATGAGTATCCGTCTTACCTCATTTACGGTTTCGGTGGCAGACATTATCTCCTCTGCGGTCTCACAGAGTTTATCCATATCTATGGGGCGGTTCATCCATGGGATCCCGGCGATCTCCGGAATCTCAGCGCTCATATCTGAGTGATACCTGCTCTCTCCGATGATCAGAACTTTCCCGTTGTTTTCCTTGATGGAACTGCAGATGCTCTCCAGCTGTTTTTTGATCCTTACGTCCCCGTCAGCATCCTCCGGCAGGTAGATGATAAATAAATTCATCTGTTTAGCGAGAAAAGGGATGCGGTCAAAACCGTCCAGGACAAGTGTCACATTATATCCCATGCCGGACAGCTTCTTTTCCACTCCCCTGATGATTATGCTGTTGTGGAAGACTATAAGACCGATCTTCTGATTATCAAATTCCATTATCCGCTATTTCCTCCATTTCCGGTAAACAGGCTATGTCACTCAAATTCTATGGTTCCCGTAGGTTTGGAAGTTACA
>JAILIO010000016.1 GCA_024695225.1 Lachnospiraceae bacterium | reverse complement strand
AATGGTGGATAGTGCCAGTTTTTCCCTGGGAGTGGCCATAAGAGCGACATTCCTGATGTTTACCTTTGAAATGGATGCCGTCGCCATAAAGGGGAGTTACACTTACAGCACGGACAAGTGGAAATGGGCTTATACGGTCTTCGGAAAGGATCATCCCATAAGCGCTGCAGGAACAGGCGGCGAAGGCGGGGATTCCCTCCTGCAGCTGCCTCATGATGTGAGCAAAACCCAGACCATCTATTCATCCCAGACGGGGACTGCACAGGGCAGGGAAGGAGAGCTTTCCCCGGTTCAGGCCTATGATCCCGGGGATTCAAACGTACCTTTCCAGCTTTCAGGCTACAACAGTCAGTGTGATGCACTTCTTCTTGCTGATGGTCTGGATCTGAGCTATGACTACAAGGTGGTGACAGTTGACAATGAAAATTATGTGGTATACATGATGGGCCGCCCCGGGGGGACGGGTATGGACACTTCCATGCTGGCTGTGTCCCGTCTCGTGACTACTGATGAGGGAGATGGGAAGGTAACTGAAAATAGTAACGCCGGTGAAGGTGAAAATAAGGATGGTTTGGGTCTTGTGAATCCTTTGGACTGGGAGACCGTGGAGGTAACGGACTCTGAGACAGGAGTGACCTACGAATACAAAGCGGTAAAGGCTCCGGGTGAGAGAAGTGACACGAATTATATCCTGGTGGATCTGAAGGAGGAGAAAGGATCTCTGGTGGATGACGGCACAGGGGACCTGGAGTTTGACGTCTCTGTCTCCGGAAGCACCATAAACGTTGCCTGGGTGAGTTACGCAAAAACAAATTCCTCTCCGTCATCAGATGCAAGAAAGGCTTTTCAGGATGCAGCGAAAAATACGGTTGTAAAACAGGCAAGCTATGATACCAGCAAAAAGGAAGGCTTTTCCAAGGCCGTGACTCTGAATACAGCCGGACATGCGGTTTACAATCCTACGATCATAGATGATACCCACACCGCTTTCGTAAAGGCAAATCATGTGACTCCGGCCAAACGGACAACTCTTCTCTCAGCCTACGGGGAGAAACTGAACAGTTTTGGCTACTATAAAGAAAGCGAGAATGATTCCAACAAAAACATCTTTGATTTCCGTATGGAGAGTTATGAAAACATCATAGATTACAAGGGTGGAAGCAGTGATCTGTGCATATATTCATTCAAGACCAAGAAACTTACTGAGTTCAGCAACATGGGCGGCAGTACATCAGGATATGCATCAAGCGAAAAGACTCCGGTCATCGACAAGCTGGAGGGCATTCCTGCTGCAGATGACAGTTCTGCCTTTTATGTGGCCTACACCGTGTGGGATGAAGATCTGACAAATGAGGACAAACAGAAGGACGGCCAGCACAATTCCGCTCTTTACATAGCAGATCTCGAACAGGGAACATCTGTTGTGACCAGCCGATACGGCCAGCATAAGCTCGTTTCAGATCACCTTAAGGGAACGGATGGAGCGGGTGAGCACAAAATGATCGACACACTGGATTTCTTCCATAAGGAGAACTATCAGGATGTAAATCATGTCCTTGATGACGATGTCCTGATCGTGGGACAGGGCGAAAATCTCTATACCATGGAATATGCCAATCTGGAGACATGCCTTGTAGGTAAAGGCAGTATGGAGACAGAGCCTCTGACAGCCACTTCATTTTACGGGGGAGAGATCGAAGAGAACAGCAGAAGCGAATTCACCTTTGGCGAGGATGCGGATGGAAATCTGGTTACGGTCTATGTGGGCAGCATGAAAGACACCACAAATACCGCGCTGTTCCTCAGCACCTATGACGGGGAAAGTAAAGAATGGGGCAAGGGCGTGATCCTGGCGATGCGGCACATGGACGTGTACGAGGATGCGGCCAAAAACGGGTGGACCCATGAGGAAACCGAGAAGGCGTATCTGGGAAATCGCACCGGATATGACCGGGGCGGTATGGATCAGTTCCAGTTCTGCAATCCTCAGATCGCCCTTGGCGTGAAGACCGCAGAAGAAGGCGGGACTGCGGAGGGCGAGGCAACGACCACAGGTTTTGACAGATTCGGCACATCTCTCGTCATACTGACCGGTGGTATGATGCGCTATCTGACTACAGAAACAGGTCCCGACGGAGAAAAAGTAGTCACCCCCGGGACTGCTCCGGAGGGTGCTGTCCCCAAAGAAGGCAAGGGGATCTATGCCGTCTGTTACGGTGTGGGGCACCACAGCATCGGCCATGGGAACATCACCTTCACCAGCGAGAACTTCTCTGCCGGATCGGAACTGTCTGCAGGCATATCCTTTATCAATACAGGAGATGTGAGCATAAGGGGTTCCGAAGATAACCCGATAACAGTCACCCTGAATGCAGTGGGCGATGAACTGATATCCAAGACACTGGCCACCTGGAGTGTCAAAGAGAACATCAGATCCGGGCAGGAGGTACAGCTCCATGGAATATTCACTCTCCCTGTGACCCTGCCAAAGGGAGCCGAATTCTCCATTGCGGTGAGTGAGGATGCCTCATACGCGGAAGATCCTTTTTCTGCCACACTTAAAGGTTTGTACGCCATAGACGAAAAGGCGGAGCTTGGCTTCGAAGACTGCAGTATCGATCTGTCACGACAGGACAACGGAAAGCTCACATTGGATGATAAGGGCAACGCTGTACTGGATGTGGATCTCTATGTGGGAAACAGGGGCATAAAGGATGTGGATGATGCATATCTGCAGTTCTCCTACGGGATATACGATCCTCTGCTGGCTTCAAAAGTTGAGGCATCTGAGGGCGGTGAGAGCAGCTGGAGTGATACCATTTTCAACGCCCTGGATATCACGGATCACTCTCTCACAGTGGGCGACGAGGAGGAGCTCCCTGCGCTTACTGCAGTGGGAGGCACAGAAAACAATGATAAAGAAGGTATTCTTTCTCTCGGACGTTTACGCGCGGGTTACGGACGGCATGTAAGAGGCACTATCACTGTGAGTGCTGAAGAATTCGCGTATTTTGATGAAACAGCGATAAACGATCCTGCGGGATCTCTTAAGATAGCTGTGGAGATCTATGACAGCAGCGATGA
>JAILIO010000299.1 GCA_024695225.1 Lachnospiraceae bacterium | reverse complement strand
ATCACATAATATATTTATTCCATTTGCCGTTATTGGATATATACCCTTAAGGTTTCCTCTTTCGTCCCTTTCCAGGAACGCAAAAGAGTTGTTGTATAAGAAAAGGTGCGTTATTACTTTATAAAGAAAATCGTAGGCGCTCATATAGGGGTTAGGCCGGATCTGTAAAAGCCTGTTTAGTTTGCCGTCGCCGTCCGTTCGGTCTTGGCCGTAATAATTTATAACATGGCTTCCCTTAAGCTTTCCGGCGTTTCTGGCTATAGCGTCTACGGCTTCCCGGTAAATGTCGTTAGCGTATGCGTCGCCGCCGTATGTGTTAAATGTTCCCGCAGGTTCAATAATTAACTTGTTTTTTGTCACGGCTGTTTTAGGCCTAAAAATTCTATCAAAAAAACTCATTTCTTCCCCTTAATAGTGATCTACTCTTGTTCTTATTCTTACTTCTGGGATATAGCTATCCGGAAATGTTTTGTCTAATTCTTCCGCAGCTATTACCATTTCTTCTATAGCGTCCAGGGAAACATAACGAACGGCCGGAACTTCTTCTATTCTCGTTCTTAATGCCAGAAAGCCCGGTAGCTGCATACTATCTGTAGACAGTTCGGCTTCTGTGATCAAAGGGGTTTTACCCTTAATCTTTATAGAATGAATTTTCGGCGGCGTATAGTTCATTACATCACCTTTTTTGTTTATCGGATATACATATTATATTTAATAATAACAAGTTACTTTGTTTATGTCAATTACTTTGTAAACATAATATACATAATAATAGGGACTTATCCTTTGTACGGAATAAGCCCCTATTATTATGTTTACATTTTTCTGTTATCCGGCATTTTCAAACGGTGGTAAAAAGTCGTCTTCATCGTCAATATCTGGCATTTCTTCTTGTACAAAGCCGTAATCTTGATTAAAGCAATTAAAAAGGCTGTAATATATAAAGCCCACCTTTCCCCCGGTCTTTCCGTTCCGGTTCTTCAGTATAACAGCTTCTATGCTTCTTTCTGCGCTTCTTTTGCATTTTTTCACAAGGTCAACATTGTATTTCTGGTCTGTCTTTCCATATCCCGGTTTCATTCCCTGGGCTTGAAGAGCAATTAGAACATCGCTGCCATACTCAATAGCGCCACTTTCCTTAAACGCTGACATATTGGCTTCACTCGTGTAATTGTCCCGGTTGAAGCTGCTAAGGGCAACAACAGGGGTTTTATAATCTCTACTTAGCCTTTTTAGTTCCAGAACGGCCTTGTCTGTGTTTTGCTTGTCTGTTGCTCTCATGTCATAAGGTGCGAGAATCTGTAAATAGTCTATAAATACAACGGGGGTTTTCCCTGTGAGTGCTATGTGTTCCGTTACGGCTTGCTTGATCTGGTCAACGCCTATGTTCCCCATACCCTCATAAATTATAATGTTGTGGGCGTATTCTTTGTATGTGTCAATAGACAAGGCTATAAGCGCTTTTTCTTCTTGGCTGTAATGGCTATATCTGCTTGCGGTTGTTATTCCTCTTCCGGTTTTAGCGTTCTGTGTGTTGCCGTTACACTTCATAAAAGAAATGCGGCTTAAGCTCTTGCTTATAAGCTCTGTCGCTGCCATTTCCAGGCTAAAATATAAAATATCATTTCCCCCGCTTGCTATCTGATCGGCCATTTGAAGCAAAAGCGTTGTTTTTCCCATGCTGCTTATTGCCCCCAGAATATAAAGGCCGTTGTAAAGGCCGCCGTCTAACTCTTTGTCAAGCTCACTAAAACCCGTTGGGATATACTTTTCCGTCTTTATTCCCTGGTTAAAGCTTTCAAGTCTGGCGGCTGCGCTGTTTGCATAGTGAGCTTCAAGTAAGGCTATTTTTTCCGCATTAGCCAGGCGTTCCGCTTCTTCTATGCTTTCTTTTATGTCTGCCGCTAATTGTGCTTGATTTCCTCTTAACAGGTCGTTAGGATCCTTTCTTGCGTTTTCCGGGTAAGCTTCCAGGGTGTAGTTTGCTACAATGAAAGGGATCCCTTTTTCCCGCAGATCTTCCGCTGCGTTTTCCGTTGCCTTTTGGCCGGGGTCGTCTGTGTCAAAGCTCAGTATTAACATACATGAGGGCTTTTCTTTGGTTACTTGATCTATTAGTTTTCTGTGGCCGGTTCCCCCCAGGGCTATAGCTCTGTAAGATCCGTCGCTTATTGACATAAGGCTTATAGCGTCTATAGGGCTTTCGCAGACAAAACAGGGCTTATCATCTATATACAAGGCTTGTTTGTTATATATAGGTTCAATTCCTGCGTCTTTGCTCTTTGGTTTTCTAAAGGTTTTGCCCTCTGTGCTGCGTGTAAGATAATAACTTCCGTCCTTATCGTAGGGAATAACTATAACCCTGGCTTGTTCATCATAGCCCAGAGAAAAGCGCTTTACCGTTTCCGGCGTAAATCCCCTTTCTGTAAAATAATTAGTCTTGGAAGCTGCCGCCTGGCAACGCTTTATATATTCCTTGTACTTCCCCTTTATGGGTTCCTGGGGGGCTTCCTTAGGTTCGTTAAGGTTGGAAAAATCTTCTTTTGCGCTCGGTCTTCTGGGTGACAGATCTAATCTAACGCCTGTCACCTCTGCCGCCCGTTTTGCCTGTTCTAAAAAATCTGTTATTCCCTCGTGAAGAGAAATTAAGGTGAAAATATCCCCGCCCTGGTTACAACTGAAACACTTCCAGGCTTTCCCGTCCGGGGTAATACTAAAAGCGCCGTCGCTGTCCCGTCGGTCGTTGTTTCCGGATCCGCACAAAGGGCATTTATACATATTATGCCCGGCTCTTCTGTCCGGCATTGTGATCTTTTGCACATAAGAGGTAAGCCCGCTTCTTAATTCTTCTCGTGTAAAATCGTCAATCATAGTTTTTTTTGTCCTCGCTTATAAATGGGGTTAGGTTCTGGTTAGATTGTATGAGGGCGGGCGGCGGCTGTAAAGCCCGCCGCCACGCCTATATTATAATATTAATATATTATAATATTAGGAACAGGATTGTGGCCTGAAAGCCTTATGAATACTACATCTTGTAGAATGGCAGCTAACACTTATCTGCCTTTTTCTAACACTTATCTGCCTTTTTGCTAACGCTTATCTGCCTTTTGCTAACACTTATCTGCCTTTTTTGCCTTAAAAGAACAAGTGTAATTTATTCGTTTTGAGTGTCGTCGTTGTGTTTTCCTTTGTGATTAAATTCAAAAACAAGTTGATCTATAGAACCCATTGTTGGAATATTGGCCGGATCTGTTGGATCTGGAAGTTCTATATCTTTATAAACCTCTTGTAGCCTGGTCTGTGTTCTGAGAAGTTCCCAGGTCTTCTTAAAAATTCTATTCAACAAAACCGTTTTATTAGAGCTGTTGTTAAACCTTTCTGAAAGCTGAAGATTCCTTTCTATAAGAGTTCTTGCGCCTATATGCGGGTGAGTGTCCCCGGCCCGTTCAATCACAGAAACGATTATAAAAACATTTTCGACGGCTGCCTTGTTCTTCTCGTGTAACATACTTGTCTTTATCAAGTAAGAGTGTGAGGGATATGTGCTTATATCCCCATTTTTCTTGATTTTGGGTGTATTATCTTGATTTCTCTTTATTGAGGTTTTCCATATTTTTGAAAGGATCAAGTTCATATAAGGGCTACTAAAAGCAATTATATTCTTTTCCCTGTCGTAATATTCAAAGTTTAATACCTGGTAATAGCTTTCTGTGGGTTTTCCGGTAACACTGAGGGTTTTTATTACCCCCATTATGTTGTGATAGCTTTGTATTTTTGATATAAGGCTGTCTATTTCATCATTTTTAGGGTTTTTCCGTTTGGTAAGTATAGGTGCGTGTATGGCTATTATGTCGTCTATTTGTTTATAGTGGCTTTCTTGAAATTTATAAAAAATAATGCTGTACAGATAGCGCAAAGCGGATATGTCAATATCTTCAATGCCCTCGTTTGTTCTCAGATCCCTTAATTCTGCTTCGCTTACTTGCCGCATTATTGAACTTGAACTTTCAAAAAAAAGCTTACCGTCTTTGAATTTTAGGCCGTCCATGCTGCTTAAATGGGCTAAATATGCGCGTGATTTATCATCGTGATAAAGGCCTAAGCTTCCGCTAAACCCTATAATTGTAGGGGTGGCAAAATTCTTAGGCTTTTCTACTATTGCCCCGGCTTCTTTCGCTTTTGCTTTTGTTCTGTATTCGTTGCGTGATCCGTTGAGTCTGTCATAAAGCTTAAAGGCGTTTCCGGATCCTATAATTTCTAATATCTCTTCAAGCCCTGGGGTTTCGCTTTTTAGCAAAGCTTCAACCTTTTCACTTTTGGGGTCTAAGCCTATGGCTTCCAGATCCTTTTCTGAAACAGACTTTATAAGCCGTTTTCTTTCGTCTGGATCAAATAAGGCTATAGCGGCTTCTTTATGGCTGTGAATATATCGCAAAGAAACAAGGTTGAACAAAACTGTTTCATAGGCGGTCTTAAATTCTTGTCCCTTGGGTATGTGTGTTAAGTTGTATGTGTGTATATACTCTTCTTCCTCTGTTAAGTTTAATTCGTTTAGTGTTTCGGATATTGCAGATAGATAAAGCTTAGTTTTGTTTTCATCGGTTCCGGAAAACAGGGCGGCTTTCTCTTCGTCTGGCAGCTCTATATCTTCTATGAGTTGTTTATAAAAATCTTCTACGGATTTACTCATTTGATTCTTCCCCCCGCAAAAAGCGCTTCAATTCTTTTTCTGTGACATATAAAGGCCGTCCTATAGTCTGGGCTTTAAGTCTTCCGGTTTTAATATATGCTCTAACAGTTACCGCAGATATTTTAAGTATTTCTGCGGTTTCTTGCACATTATAGGCTTTTTCTTGTCCTAACTCTAACATTATTTCCCCCCTTTCCTGTCAAGTATTTCTTTCCCTTGTTTTTTTAGCCGGGTTTCCTCTCTCTTTAGAGCTTCCCCCACAAGCTTATTTATAGCTTCTTTCATGCTTAAACGCTCTGTATAGGCATAATTCTTAAGTCTTTCTACCAGATCTACACGCAAAATAAAGGTTGCCCTTGTGTAATCCTGCGTTAAGCCCTCTTGAACACTATTCCCTCTCACTATGTCCGGCTTTTGCGGTCTGCCCTTTTTCTTTTTGGGTGCTTTGGGCTTTCCTTGTTCCTCTTGTCCCCGGTCAAAAAGCGGGTTTAATTTTTCTTCTAACTCAAATTTAGCCATTTTCTACCCCTTTCTTTATGATTTCCTGGGCTATTTCCTTATAAGCTTCTGCCCCTGTGCTTTTTGGATCATATTCAAAAATGTCTTTCCCAAAGGTTGGGGCTTCTGCAATTTTGCTGTTGTTTCTTACTATCGTTTTATATGTTTCTTCCGGAAATTTTGCTTTAACGGCCTTTATTATTTCTTTGTCTAAGCTGCGGCGGCTGTCATACATTGTTATTATTACCCCGGCCACTTTCAAGCGTTTGTTAAGTCGTTTCTTTACAATATCTATTGTGGGTAAGAGCTGCGCCATGCCGTCTAATGGCATATATTGCGCTGCAATCGGAATTATTACCCCGGTAGCGGCTGTAAGCGCCATTAAAGTTAATATATTAAGGCTTGGGCTACAATCTATTAAAATGTAATCGTAAGGGGTTTTAATGTTCTCTAAGGCTTCTTTTAGAAGTGTATCTCTTCCAGGAACACTAATAAGCTCTATTTCTGCGCCACTCATTCTAATGTCTGTTGGTAAAATGTCATAGGGTGCTACGCCGTTTTTTGTCCGGATAGCGTCGTTTATGTCTGCACTTCCTTTTATAACCTCGTAAGTGGTAGGCTCTTTATCTATGTTTCTAAAACCTGCGCATTTGCTTAGGCTTCCCTGGGGGTCAATATCTACAAGAAGTATTCTTTTCCCCTCGATTGCCAGAGCTGCCCCGGCGTTCAATACACTTGTTGTTTTTGCTACCCCCCCTTTTTGGTTTACAAAGGCCAGTATTTCCATTGTTACACCTCTCTTTCTATGCTATACTTTAAGGTAAGGCTTGGGCTTGTGAGTGAATAGTTTCTTCGTCGGCTCTATTTCTTACTGGTCTGAGTCTTCTTCCCCTTTTGTGGCGTAGCTCTGTATAAGGGCTAACTTCTCGCCAATGTTCCAGATCCTATGCTGAATTATAGACAAGGTGCTGTAAATCATTTTCGCATTGAGTCCTATGTTTAATATTTCGTCTTTTGTGAGTTCCTGTCTATCTAAATGCAGACTTTCTATAAGAAACTCTATCGTGTTGGGTATGTCGTCAAGCCCGGCTACTGCTGCTTCTACATCACACATAATTTGAAATTCTGAACTGTATTTGTTCTTTTTGGCCATTTCCTTAACCTCTCTTTCTGTGTTTCACAAGCCCGCCTTTCACAAGATAATATAAAGTATTTTTTGTTAAATGTCAAGTAAACATAAAAATATAGAACAAGAAGATAGTTCTTGTTCTATACGGGTACAAAATGGGGATAACTTCTTGTTATTCCTGTGTATATGCTATGTTAATCTGTTTTTAGTCCCAGATCCCGGCGGTATAAGGTTCAATTTGTTCATCGTTGGGGATCCACCCGCTTATAGCGTTTTGAACATATACAAAGACTTCGCCGTTGTAGTCGTCTTTTGTGTCTACTCTTGTTATCCTGTACCATTCCCCCCGGTAAAGGATCATGTCATAAACAGCTATTCCGCTATAGTGATTAAATACAAAGAACCGGGTTTCTATCTGATCCAGGGTATGAGAAAGCGCTATAGCTTTCTGGCTGAGCTGCGCAGAATAGCACCATATTTCATTTTCTGCTATTGGGTAATACTTATTACCCCTGTCAAAGCCCTCTGTGTCTTTTCCTTGGTTCACGGCCTTATAGATCTGGGCTTTTTTGTCTTTCAAAAAATACTGATTTTTCATTGTTTGCATATATATACCACCTTTCTTTATAGTGTTTGTAAATACTCGTTATAGTGATCTAACAGGCCTACATAAGCGTCTAACAAGCTTGCTAAGCCGTCTATGCGGTATTTAGGGCTTGTTGCCTTTATGGGCTGTATATTGCCGTTTATGTCTGTTTTAACCCCTGTGTTTGTTATGCACCACTTCAAAAGGGGATTGTTGTTGTAATTTATCTTCTTTGCGGTTAGATCCTGTCCTAACTGTTGCATAGGCAAAGATAGGGTTTTTACGCCCTGGTGACATTTCACCATATTAAAGCCGTTCCCTTGCATTTCTTGCACCCAATACGCAGCGCTATAAGGATCGTAATATATCCAGGCCGGGGTTACATCGCATTTATCAACCATTTCAAGGAACCAGGCCGTTACATCGCTATAGTTTATACTGTTGCCCTCGCAAAGCCGCAATAAGCCCGCTTCAAGCCATTTGTCATAGGGTATTTTTTCATCGTGTACCCGCTGTTCAAAGTCGTCTTTGGGTAAAAAATACATTTGTGTCACATATCTCTTTTCTGATTTATCCATGAACAAAAGTGTTGCTGCGGTAAGGTCGCCGCTTCTGCTCAGATCTGCGCCGCCTATGCAATAAAAACCTCTAAAATCATCTATGTTAAAGGTTTCTGTATTGTTGATAGCGTCAAAAGTGAGCCATGCGCTGCCTATTGTCTGTATCATGTTGAAGTCTTTTACCAGAAGCCCGGCTAAGTCCCTGGGGCTTTGTTTCGCCCTGGCTACTTTGCTCATTAAGTCGTCAAGCTTCTTAATCCGGTTAAGGCCGGGGTTTGCCTTTTCCCATTTCATGGGATCTAACCATTCTTCTTTAGTGTCAAGCTCGTAAATTATGGGTAAAAAATGGGGATCGTCTATTGTCCCGTCACATACCCCGCAAGCGTATTTGTACATATCATCAAAAATACATTCTCTAACTGTTCCGGCTGTGCTTATCATTACTAATAAGGGCTGTCGCCTGGCGCTTTGGCTTTGTTGCATAACCTCATATAGGTTTCGGTCTTTTATGCTGTGCAGCTCGTCAATGATAACCAGGGAAGAGTTAAGGCCGTCTAAAGTGTCTGAGTTCTTCCCCAGGGGCTGAAACTTGCTAAAAGTAAGGTTAAAATAAAGATCACTTTTCCGCTTGTCTACTACTTGTAAAAGATCCGGGCTTTGTCTAACCATGTTATAGGTTTCGTTAAAAATTATTTTCGCCTGGTCTTTTTTGCTTGCCACACTATATACTTCTGCCCCCGGTTCCCCGTCTGCTATGAGCATATACAAAGCTATTCCGCTTAAAAGAACACTCTTGCCGTTCTTCCGGGCTACATAAAACAAAGTTTCCCTATATTTTCTGTTTCCGTTTTTCTTGTCAACAAAACCGAATAATGCGCTTATAAATGCCTTTTGAAATAATTCAAGGTGCAGCGGTTGCCCCGCCCATTCCCCTTTACTGTGTTTACAAAAGCGCTCAATAAAGTTTATGGGCTTTTCTGCTCTTTTCCGGTCGAACACATAACCCCCTTTGGGGTTCTTTATATCGTCTACAAGCTGTTCGTATTGCTTTAGACAGCGCTTAGAAACAATACAGGATCCGTTTTTTATGGCGTTTAGATATTGTTCTATGTAGTTCTTTGTCAATGGCTTAACTCTCTTTTATGAAGTCGTAAACAGCGTTAGACTTTTCGGCTTCCGCACTCTTGCCTATAAGATCTGTAAGTTGTCTGTACATAACGCTATAGCGCTGTACGGTCGTGTTGTAGCTTTTTAGCGCCGGGCTTTCTCGGATAAAGTCTTGTTTTCCCTGTTGGAAGTGTTCAAGTTCGCCGTTGTTTAGTATTTCCTGTTTCAAGCTCTTTAGCGTTTTTTCCATGAAGCTAAGCTCTTCTACAAGCTTCTTCCCTATGGTCTTCTTGTCCTCTGGGATCTTCCCCAGAATAGCCTTGTATTCCGCTTTCAATGCCATGTCTTCCCCCTTTTTGCATTATGTGTTTACTGTGTAAACATAGTAAACATATATTACTCGATATACATATTAAACTTGCGTTACTTGTTATATCTCACTTACATATTAAACTATGTACACCTATATTACTATATTTACTCTGTTTACACAATATCCCCCCTTTGAAATTTCCTTGAGCCGGGTTTTTTAGAGTTCGCCTTCGGTCTTCGCTTGGGGGATAGCTCAAAAGAACCCCCCTACCCCTTATTTTGTGGGCTTTCTGACTCTTTCCCGGATCCGTTGTTGTACGAAAAGGGCGCAGCTTCCCTTAAGGAACTGCGCCCTTGCGCTGTTCGTTTAGTCCGTTCACATAATGGGCATTGTGTGCATAATTAAAAAATGATTGAAACGGTTGTGTTTATTGCCCTGGCTTTTAGCCGTCGCTTTTCTTTGTTCACATCGTTAATTTATAGGAACTTGTGCTATTTATAGCTAAATCTTTTCATAGCGTCGTTTATCGTTGTTTGTTCAATGCCTATGTATCTTAGCGTTTTGCTCTGGTCGTTGTGGTTGAATATGCGCATAAGTAGTACAATGTCTTTGGTCTGTTGGTAGAAATGATAACCGAAAGTCTTTCTCATTGTATGGGTTCCCAGATTTTCTAAACCGAAGTGTAAGCCCGCTTCATGTATTACCCTATAAGCATATTCCCGGCTAATGGCCTTGTTCTTGACTCTTGCGCTTGGGATCAAAAAATCATAGTCTTTTTTGTCCTCACAATATGCCGTAATTGCCCGGCTTAAAGCCACATTGACCGGAAACATTTTTTCTTTTCCCGTCTTCTTTTCCCTTAGTTTAATTTCTGCTTTGTCCCTCACATCTCTAACCTTAAGCTTTAATATGTCACTCACCCTTAAGCCGCTGTAGATCCCTATCATGTACATAATATAATATCTTTCGTCTTTCTCTTTGAGATAATCGGCTATGTCCTGTACGGTTGTTTTATCCCTTATAGGCTCTACAAAGTTCATGTTGTGTCCTTTCTACTCTTTCCGGCTTTCTATTCCCCTTAACAGGTTTTCTATTTGTTCCTGGTTCTTCTTGAACTCTTTAGCTTCCTGGCTTTCTCTTACTCTTGATATGTCGCCGTCTTCATCGAAAATAGCAACACTATGGTTTAGTCCATGCTCTATGTTGTGACATTCTAAACAAAGGGCTTCCAGGTTCTCAAAGCTTAGGGCTACATAGGGGTCTTTTACATTTTCACCATTTAGCCATTTCTTATGGTGGCAAATAACAGCGGGTTTTCCGCAGCGTTCGCAGATATAAGAGCGGCTATTCATATATGCACTACTTACTCTCTGCCATGCTGCGGAATTATAAAAGGCCTTGTTGTCGTAGTCTTTGAAGCTGTATCTACTCTTCATAGTCCCTTGCTCGTATGCTTAAAACCTTTAACAAACTATTTATAGTCCGTGTAAGCGCCTGGTCGTCTGCATGATCTGCATAATACCATTGAGTAAGCAAAAACCCTGTTACCGTTTCTACAAGCGGCTCGCTGCTCTGTTGCGTTGCCGTAAGGCCTGTTGAGGTTTCTATATAGTCCGGTATTGCGTCCAGAAGAGCGCCTACAAGATCGTTATTCATGCCCTCGTCTATGTGTAATATATTACACGCTTCTGTTAATGTCATTTTTGTTTTTCCTCACTTTCGTTAAACGCCAAGGGCATAGGGGCCTTTAAGCACCCTATGCCCCCGGCGTAGGTCATTATGTGAATGGTAGGTAAATGATCAAGCGCTTATAGCATTGGCAATATACAGCTTTACAAAAGCCTCGTTTATAAGAGGCTTACAATCAGCTATAGCAAGCGCCCTATAATCTATAAGGCCAGACTTAAAGCTGCTCTCTCTGCTGCTTTCAAGCAAGATCCCGCCGGGCAGATTGTACCCCAGGTATTTAGCGTAATTCCCCAGGTATGCGGCGTTATCGGCTATGTTGTCGTCTATTACCACATCAAAACCCAAGATCTTTCCTACACTCTCGTTCTTGGGATCTGCTATGAAAATAGGCCGTTTGTTTGAGTCTACCATGCCATAGAAGCAATTATAAAGGGTCTTGTTGTTCATACCCCATTTTGCGCCCTGGCTGTAGCCACGCTTAAGAAGTCCGACGGTTTCGGCAACATTAGCGTAAGTTATTTTGGATCCGTTAGCCACTTCAACAGCGTTCTGTCCGGTTCCGGAAGTCGTCCAGGTGATAGCGGTTTCTATTCCGGTTCCCTGGCCGGATCCTGTCCCGTTAATAAGTGCTGCGTCGATTGTACCCATTACGCAAGCTGTAAGCTCTTCTGCAAGATAGCTTTCAAATGCGCTTATTGTCATGGTCTTAACCTTTACGGAAATAGAGAAGATTTTTATAATCTCGTTCCCGTCAAAGGTTACGCTTGCTATAGAGGGTTCTTCTGTCGTAACAGCTGCGCCCTCTGTATGCCAGGAAGCGTTAGAACCGGGTGTAGCTATGGGAATAGCTATTTTTGTAGGCATATTAAACGCCCTGGCTTCTGCTACAAGGCCGCCCATTGTGCGGGCTTTGCTTATAACCTCGTTGAGTGTTGTTGTAGGGATAAGAGCGGCGGCTTCTGTTGAGTTCATAAAGTCGTCACGCTTCTCTACTACAGCGTTAAAGGCTGCCTGTTCGTTTGCCGTAAGCTTGCGGCCTAAAAGGGTTTTATAGAAAGCGTTTCTATATTCCGGGGTTCCGGCTATGTCTTCCCCCTCAAAGGTCTTAGCTTCTTCTTTCTTGTAATTGCGCCCGGTTACAAGGTTCAGATCTGAGCCGGAAGTAAGAGAAGCTGCGCTTCTGATCTCTGCGTTTTCTCTTGCTTCTTTGATCCCCTTAAGCTCAATGTTGAGCGCTTCAATGTCTGCGTTGGGGTCTGTGTCTATCTCGTTGTTGATTGCCTGCGCCCTCTCTTCCAGATCCTTAATAGGCTTGGTGCGATAGAAGTTAAAAGCTTCTGCTATTGTCTTGAATTTCATTGGTCACCTCTTTCTGCGCTTCTGCGCTTTTTGGCTCTTTTTCGTCTGAGTCTGGAACAACAAAGCAAGCGGTTACAAAGCTATAGCTTCCCTGGTTGTTTTTTCTTCTCGCTGCCTTTACACTCGTTAGCTTATAGCCGTTGTTCGTTGCTAACTCTTGAAGAGCAATATAATAGTCATACTTTCCCACGGGATCACCTCACTTTCATTATCTGGTGAAACAAGATCTTAGCCTGTCTTTTTGCTTCCATAGTCTTTAGAGCTGCCGCTCTCATACTACGGGCTTCAATGCTTGTAGTGGGATAAGCGGGGTAAGGTACAACGCTACACTCATAAACCTTAGCTATCTGCCGTATAACCCGTTTATTTGTTGTTGCGTCGTAGGTGTCGCCGCCCTCTGGAACCGTAAAAGCAAAGCTCATTCCGCTAAGATCACCTCTCTTAACAGCTTCATAAATCTCTTTGGCCGCTTCCGTTTCCGGTAATACGGCCTTAAAGGAAAGCCCGCTTTCGTCAATCCAAAGGGTCATTGTTTTGGGTGTCCTGGCAAGGGGAACCTTTCCCAGATCGTGATTGTATAACAATCTAACATCGGTAAGATCCGCATTGTCCAGAGCGCCACGGCCGATAATTTCCGTATAGCTGCCGCTTTCGTCTTTTATCGTTGTAGGGGTATCATATAGAATAGGTCGCCCTACTAATACAAGAGCGCTTGCGCCGTCTGCCGTCGGTTCCGCTGCTCGTATTTCCGTTATTCGTGTTTCTTTCATTGGTATCACCTCTTTCTTTCTCGCAATCGCACTTTTCCCCTACATCAAGGGAAGCACCACAAAAGGGGCATATTCTATAATCAGTTCTTTTTCTGCTGTAAATCAAGATCTTTCCCCCCTTTTGCCTGGTATTGTGCGGCAAGGTCTGCGTCTATCATGTTCAAGGCCTGTAGGCGTTTGTCCCCGTCCGTTACCCCCGGCAAATTAAGTATTTCCAAAGCCTGGTTTATGGTAAGAAGTCCCATAGGCATTAGTTCTTTAATGAGCTGTACTTTTGTTGCGTTGCTCGTAAACTGTAAGCGCCCACTTTCAAACAAAATGCTATTACCAAAAGCTTGTTCTCTATCGTTAAAAAGCTTTGCTGTAAATTCCTGGCTTAAAGCTGTAGCTATTGGCTCTATGGTGCTTTCATAAAAAGCGCTGTACTGATCCTCTGTATAACAGCTATTTACTATAGGCTCAGTAATTCCAAGATAATTGTATATTTTAGATTTAATTTCTTTGGTTTGGTCTGCGCTTAAAATTACCGGTTTGTTTTCAATGGGGGTATATGTCATTTTCTGGTCGGTGGCCACTACGCCAACGCCGTTTTCCATGCTAAGATAATCTTCTACAAAGGCTTCTTTTTCTTCCTTTAGCTTGCTTGCGCCCATGATCTGAGTAAAGCTTAATATTCCCCGTATGCTTGCCCCGGCCTTAATTCCGCTTATGATCCCCTCGTTTTGGGTCTGTGCAAGTTCTATCCCGGAAGAAATGGCGCCATTGTCAGAGCCTAACACATCGTCATTATTAAAGTGTCTTCTTAAATGGATCAGATCCGAATAGGGTAAAATAACTTCTTTCCCGCTCTTTAGAAAAAAACGAACATATAAGTTGTTGATCGGATCACATAATATATTTATTCCATTTGCCGTTATTGGATATATACCCTTAAGGTTTCCTCTTTCGTCCCTTTCCAGGAACGCAAAAGAGTTGTTGTATAAGAAAAGGTGCGTTATTACTTTATAAAGAAAATCGTAGGCGCT
>JAILIO010000183.1 GCA_024695225.1 Lachnospiraceae bacterium | reverse complement strand
CCCCTCCCCCTTATGTACACGAGCACGCTGGCGGTGCCCAGATCTATTCCTATATCCGTAAATGAAGGCATATTCCCTCCCCTTCTAAAAACAGTCATCAATGGCTTGAATATTATACCTTAATCCCGCAGCATTTCAAGACGATTAGTGCTGTAAAAAGCCATGCCACAAGATATTGTGATGGGCTGCATGAACAGACATTTTTTCTGTGCAGGATATCGTTTTACTGCAGAAGGCATTCACATCTGCAGGATGGAGTTTTCCGCCTGGGTGCGTTTATTTGCCCAGAAGTTTTTTCAGGAAGCTTCCGGTGTAGGACTCCTTCACCCGGGAGACCTGCTCGGGCGTGCCGGAAGCTATGACCGTGCCGCCGTACTCTCCCCCCTCAGGTCCCATATCTATGATGTAGTCGGCAGTCTTTATCACATCCAGATTGTGCTCTATCACCAGCACCGTATTTCCGGCCTCAGTGAGCCTCTGGAGCATTTCTATGAGCTTTTTCACATCCGCAAAATGAAGGCCCGTGGTGGGTTCATCCAGGATGTAAATGGTCCTGCCGGTGGCTCTTCTGGCCAGTTCCGAAGCCAGCTTTATCCTCTGGGCCTCACCGCCGGAGAGTTCGGTGGATGGCTGTCCCAGTTTCACATACCCCAGCCCCACATCATACATGGTCTGTATCTTGTCTTTGATCTTGGGGACGTTTGAAAAGAATTCCAGCGCCTCCTCCACCGTCATATCCAGCACTTCGTAGATATTCTTGCCCTTGTAGCGCACTTCCAGGGTCTCCCTGTTGTACCTTTTCCCGTTACAGACCTCGCAAGGCACATAGATATCCGGCATGAAATGCATCTCTATCTTCTTGATGCCGTCTCCGGCGCAGGCCTCGCACCGCCCGCCCTTTACGTTAAATGAGAACCTGCCCTTGGTGTAACCCATGCTCCTGGCGTCCTGGGTCTGGGCGAAGAGATCTCTTATCAGGTCGAATACCCCTGTATAAGTGGCGGGATTTGACCTGGGCGTCCTTCCGATAGGGGACTGGTCTATGTCTATCACCTTGTCCAGTTCCTCCGTCCCACGGATCCTGTCATGTTCTCCGGGAATGGTCACCGCCCGGTTCAGTTTCTTTGCAAGGGACTTATACAGGATCTCATTTACAAGGGATGATTTTCCCGAGCCGGAGACCCCTGTGACGCATGTAAAGACCCTGAGAGGTATCTTAACATCTATATTCTTCAGGTTGTGTTCCCGGGCGCCCTTCACCTCGAGATATCCTGAAGGTGTCCTTCTTTTCTTTGGTACATCGATCCTGAGCTTTCCCGACAGATATCTGCCGGTGACAGAACCGGGAGCATTCATCACCTCTTCCACCGTCCCCTGGGCCACCAGCTCTCCGCCGTTTCTGCCTGCCCCGGGGCCTATATCCACGATGTGATCCGCTTCCCGCATGGTCTCTTCGTCATGTTCCACCACGATCACCGTGTTTCCAAGGTCCCTCAGGTGCTTAAGGGTCCCCAGAAGTTTTCCGTTATCTCTCTGATGCAGGCCGATGCTGGGTTCGTCCAGTATGTAGCAGACCCCCACAAGGCCTGAGCCTATCTGGGTCGCCAGCCTTATCCTCTGTGCTTCGCCGCCGGACAGGGTGGCCGCAGACCTGGCAAGTGTCAGGTAATCAAGGCCCACATCTGCAAGGAAATCAACCCTTGACCTTATTTCCTTCAGAAGCAGATCTCCTATTAGATGCTGCTGCTTTGTCAGGTTGATCCCATCCAAATATTCTTTCAGCTTTCTGATGGGCATGGACGTGACATCATGGATATTCACATCGCATATGGTGACTGCCAAAGCTTCTTTTTTCAGTCGTTTGCCGCCGCATTCCTTGCAGGGCGTGATCCTCATGTACTGTTCGTACTCAGCTTTCCCATTCTCAGTGGATTCCCTGTATCTGCGGCGGGTGTTCTCGATCAGACCTTCGAAGGCTATGGGGTAGACGCCCCTGCCTCTCTGCCCCTCATAGTGGACATCTACCGACACATCGGTCCCGTCTGTCAGGATGGATCTCACCTTGGGGGTGAGCTTTTCCCAGGGGGTGTCCAGTGAAAATTTGAATTTCTTTGAAAGGGCTTCCAGGAGGGCATGGCTGAAGGAGCCGTCCTTTTTTGAAGACTGCCAGCCAAGGACCCTGATAGCGCCTTCATTTATGGAAAGGCTCTCATCGGGCACCATGAGTTCCATGTCAAACTCCATGCGGTAGCCCAGTCCTGCGCACTCCGGACAGGCTCCGAAGGGATTGTTGAAGGAAAATGTCCTGGGCTCTATCTCTCCAATGGATGTGCCGTCGTAGGGACATGTGTAAGAGTCGGACATTAGGATGGGTTTGCCATCAACCACATCCACCATAAGCCTTCCGCCGGAAAGCTTCATGACGTTTTCGATGGAATCGGTGAGTCTCCTCTGGATGCCGTCTTTCACCGCAAGTCTGTCCACCACTATCTCGATGGTGTGCTTTATGTTTTTGTCCAGTTCGATATCTTCGGACAGATCGTACATATTTCCATCCACCCTGGCTCTGACATAACCGGCTTTTCTTGCGTTTTCCAGCACCTTTTCATGGCGGCCCTTTTTGCCCAGCACCACAGGCGCCAAAAGCTGGATCTTTGTCCCCTCTTCCATCCTCATGATCCTGTCAGTCATCTGGTCCACGGTCTGTCTTTTGATCTCCCTTCCGCATTCCGGGCAATGGGGAGTACCAATCCTGGCGTACAGCAGTCTCATGTAATCGTAGATCTCCGTGACGGTTCCCACGGTGGATCTGGGGTTTCTGTTGGTTGATTTCTGATCTATGGATATGGCGGGGGGCAGCCCTTCTATGGAATCCACGTCCGGTTTCTCCATCTGTCCCAAAAACATACGGGCGTAGGAAGACAGGGACTGCATATATCTTCTCTGCCCCTCGGCGTATATTGTGTCAAACGCAAGTGATGATTTCCCCGACCCGGAAAGGCCGGTGAGCACCACCAGTTCGCCTCTGGGAATATCCACGTTCAGGTCTTTCAGATTATGTTCCCTGGCTCCTCTGATCTTTATATAGCCCTGTGGCCTCATCTTCTGTGTCATGCTTCCTCCAAACTTGTGACCGGCATGCTTATTCCTGTGCCGTTTCCTTCCAAACTTATGACCGGCATGCCCATAACCCATGCCGGTCACCTGTATATCATCCGGATCTGCCGGCTCTGCACGCCCTTTTCGCAGCGCATTCGGTGATTATACTACCCGGCCGGATTTTCCGCTATACATTTTTCTCTCTTAGAAATATCCTTTAAAATGTCTTTCCTTCATTTGCAGGCAGGGTCTCTCCCTCGGAAACGCAGAAAACTATATCATGCCTTCCCACACGAGAGCCTTGTGGTACAAGGTCAGGGGAAGAAATACCTGGGCGAAGTTTTTCGTGCTCCGACCTTCCTCTATCACTGCGTCCTCCACTATCTTTCTGGGTCCGATGTTGCCCTGTCCGGCATTTTTTATAATGTTTTTATAGGTTACATACCCGGCTTCCAGGAATTTCCTGTCTCCTGTGAGTTCATATCCGATGGCCATGGCTTCCAGAGGGAGAGGGTTCAGCGACAGTCTCTTCAAAGGGGCCATCTCCTTGTAATAGAAGCCTCCGCACTCAAGGACACAGTTGTCCACAATATCCTCTGCAGCCCTCACGATAAGCCCCTTCAGTTTTTCATCGGGGAAAAGCCTGTAATATCTCATCAGAGACCCGATCGCCACAGCGATCATAAAGGGGACTCTTATCTGCGTATTGTCTGTGTAGGGTGACAGGAACGCCCCGAACTTTTCTTCCCAACTGTGGAAAATATCCACTATCCTCTCACATTCAGAGAGCCAGCTCTCATCCCAGGTTTCGGCGTACAGGGCTGTGAGCGTTCTCAGAGCCCAGCCGTTTTCCCTGGCGCTGGACGCGCCGGGAGTCCTGTATTCGGGAAGGGTCAGGAGTTTACGGACGTTTTCTCCTATACCTATGGCAGTGTCATAGGCTCTCCTGTCTCCTGTAAAATGCCACATATCCAGCAGCCCTTCCACCCATTCATGTGAGCAGGCCATCACCTGTCCCTCTATATGTCCTGCGCAGTGTTCCCACTGACCCCCTATCCTGTATGGATCTGTGGAATAATGACAGACATCCACATCCATCCAGTGGCTTGCTGCCACGCACGCGCAATCCAGATATCTGCGCTCTCCGCTCCTCATATACATCAGGAACATGGCATGGGGGTAGTCGTACTCATTGTTTGACCAGACAAGCCTTCCTTTTCCTCTGCCCTGTATGGTATATCCCATATCCGGCACATCCCCGAAATTCATCATTCCGTATGTCCGTGAATGACCGTCTGCCATGTTGATGAGGGCATATTCAAAGTCACTGTCCACCTGTTCTCTTTCTTCTATTATGTCCGGGATCACTCCGGCCCTTTTGTAAACCTCCCTCGGCAGACAGGGGATGTCAGGCATCTGATAAATAAGAGCCAGGTCATCTATGCTGTCCCTGTCTTCTTCAGGTCCGTGCAAATATAAAAGGAATCTCTGCTCCCGGGACATTCCGGAACCAAGTGAAACCCTGGCAGCTGTTTGTACCTTTTCTGTATTGTTCAGCCCGCATCCTTCATTTACTTCAGGTATCAGGTATATCTTCACTTCCCTGTCTGACGCTGTGAGAGTCTTTGGAAAATTCTGAAAAGCCCGGTGTATGACCGCAGTCACCCCGCCGTCTTCCCAGGTTGAATCGGAAAAGAATGTGCCGTAGAATGTTTCGTTCATCATTTCACTTGCGATGCTGATCACATCTGAAGCTTCCGCTTTTTCCGTAAGGAGCCCTGCCTCGCTGCTTTCTTTGAACGTCGTACGGTAATTGGACCTGCCGGAAAGAGTCCTCAAGGCTTTTTTCCCTTGATTTCCCAAAACCCGGAAATACCAACTGTCCGGAGTTATCCTGTCAGGCGTAGTATTTATAAGTCTGGATCGAATGTCAATGTAAGATTTTCCCTGAAAGAGATCCAGGCGGAGCTCAAAATGGATATCCTTTACACCTGCAAAATGTCCCCTTCCCGTCACCCTGCAGTACAGAGGACCGTTTTCTTCTATCTCCCAGAGATCAAATATGGTCTTATATGTGTTCCCGGCCTCGCTGAAAATCGGGCCGCTTATCTCGGAAGGGGTAAATAAGCCCTCGGCAGACTCGAATGCAGCAAACATTTTTTCTGAACCGTCCCGGACAGACATTTTAATAACGCCTGTGTTTATTTCCACGGCGTCATCTGCTTTTATTGCCAAACATGTGTTATTGTTTTTGCCATCTCTGAGTTCTTCGCCCTCGATATCTCCCTCTGCAGGGTTGTTTTGATGACCGTTTTGCGATGCCGAGAAGTTAATTGTAAATTTATTTTTTGAGTTTCCCTTCAGATCACAAATAAATCTTACCATAACAAACTTTATGGATCCGTCCTTGTGCCTGGCCGTCACTTTTGTCTGGACCGGCAGTTTCCTGTCTCCGTCCAGCACATTTATGAAGCTTTCGTCTGTTAGCTCACCCTGGGGGAACGGGACGCATATGCTCGCCGGCACATCCTTGCGATCGTCTTTATAGAGTTTTTCAAAAATCATATCGTAACTAAATTTTTCTTCCATGGCATCTGCCCTCTCTTGAAATTTATCGCGGATCACATGTAAAAATATCGAAGCGAAAAGGTCTTTGAAAAATTATACCGTGTTATAATTTTACCTTGATTTTTTGTATATCAGAACAGGATCTATATCAAACACACTTAAGTTTTTCGATGTTTTCTTCCGCTCAGTTCAAAGAGACGGTCTCTGAGTTCTGCAGCAGTTTCAAAATCAAGTTCCGCAGCAGCCTTCTTCATCTGTTTTTCCAGTTTCTCCCTGAGCTTTCTGATCTCTCCTTCAGACATGGATTCGGGATC
>JAILIO010000127.1 GCA_024695225.1 Lachnospiraceae bacterium | reverse complement strand
CGTAGGTTTGGAAGTTACATCATAAAGGCAACGATTGATCCCGTCAACCTCATGAGTTATACGATATGAAATCTTCTCCAGAAGTTCCCAGTCAATCCTCTCTATGGAAGCTGACATGGCATCCCTGGTGTTCACCGCGCGGATGATACAGACCCATTCAAATGCTCTCTTCCCGTCCTTTACGCCGGTGGCCTTCATGTCCGGCACCACAGTAAAATACTGCCAGACTTTTTTATCAAGCCCTGCGTTTTTAAATTCCTCCCTGAGTATGGCATCCGATTCCCTCAGGGCTTCCAGACGGTCCCTTGTGATTGCGCCTGTGCATCTGACCCCGAGTCCGGGACCCGGGAAGGGCTGGCGGTTCACCATTTCATCGGGAAGTCCCAGTGCTGATCCCACCACTCTGACTTCATCCTTGAACAAAAGTTTCAAAGGCTCCACCAGTTCGAGTTTGACATCCTCCGGAAGCCCTCCCACATTGTGATGGGCCTTGATCCCGTCCTTGCTCTCCAGTATATCCGGATAGATCGTGCCCTGGCCCAGGAAGGACACCCCCTGTATCTTTGCTGCCTCCTCGTCGAAGACCTTTATAAACTCTCCGCCTATGATCTTCCGTTTCTGTTCAGGATCGCTGACACCTTTCAGCAGGTCCAGAAAACGGTCCGTTGCATCTACATAAATAAGGTTTGCCCCCAGCTGCTTCTCGAAGACATCGATGACCATACGGCTTTCGCCTTTTCGCATGAGGCCGTGATTTACATGAATGCAGGTGAGCTGTTTCCCCACAGCCTTTATGAGAAGGGCTGCAACCACTGAGGAGTCCACACCTCCGGAAAGGGCAAGGAGTACTTTCCCGTCTCCTATCTGTTCCCTAAGTTTCGCTGTCTGTTCGGCAATAAAAGCTTCAGCCTGTTCCCTGTTCTCGATCCTCTCCATGGATTCCGGTCTGATATTCTCACTGTCAGCATAATAGTCTTTTCTTTGGTCCGACATCTCATCCTCCATAATCGCAGATAATATGATCTGTTCAGTGTAACAGTGACATACTACCACACAATCGCTGTTTTTTGCAGAAGACTTTTTAATATTTTGACACATTTTATGTCATATTTTGGCACTGCCCGGCACTTATTTCCCAAAGATCCTGATCGCATCCTTTATGAACCGTTCCTTCTCGGAAAGGATCCGCGCCCTGTAATCATCAAAATCGTGAATAAGGGTGTCGTAATCTTTTATACTCTGCCTGATCACATGGGCAACCTTTTCGGCGGACCCTTCCTCTTCTGCGATCTTGTACTTCTCCGGTATGGGAACATCCTCGAAATATGCGGCAGACCCTTTTCTCCCTGTTATCACTATACACCCGCTGACTGCCGCCTCCCGGGGAATACGGTCTTTACCCGGGTGATTTCCAAAATCTATATAAACCTTCGCCTTTCTCATGAGTTCGCCCACCTGTATGGTGGTCATCTTCTCTATTGCCCGCCACTGAAGGTCAGGGGATACTTTCATCACTTTTTCAACAAAATCAAAACCTTTTTTTGGATTGTACAACACTATATCTTCCTTGGGACATTCAAGGGCTGTGTCTGCATTGTCCAGATAAGTTTGGTTTATATAGTCGCTTAAGTATTCGATCCTGTCATCGGGGAAACCATTCTTCCTGATATAATCCCCGGCGTATTCTGACTGGACCAGATGGAGATCAATTACATTTTCAAGCATATTCAACACTTTCTTTGTGTTTTCTTGGTCGTCCTGGCCGCCGTATGTAACGGAAGCTATAAAATTGTCAACAGACAGCCACCAGAACATCTGCTTCATGTTTTTCACTTTGGTGCAGGTTAAACTCCAGCCCTCCGGCACCACCAGCACATTTTCCGGCGAATCCTCGATCTCCTCAAAAAGTTCCGCACTTCCGCACACATAATGAAAAAACTCAGGATGGCTAAAAGGAACTTTTGCTCTCTTCTCCTCACCATAATCCAGATAAGCGATGACCGCATTTCCAAAATAATGATTCAGCCAGTAAACCAGCTGGTGCAAAAGTTCCGGGCCTCCGGTTTTGATAAATGAAGGACAGGCCACATACACCTTTTTGTATTTGCTCTCCAGAGATTCAGCTGCTCTTTCAGGGA
>JAILIO010000086.1 GCA_024695225.1 Lachnospiraceae bacterium | reverse complement strand
GCCCGTATGAACAGACCCAGCCCGGATGAGCCGCCATGGGATGTGAAGATAGTAGGCGTTGTGCAGTTGATGTACAACTATTCCAATGAACTGAACACTTATGTGTTCGCAGCCGGCCAGTGGATGGTGGGCGTGGGATTTGAATACAGAAGAGCCTGGCACGCCCTGTGGGTGGTTGTCCCGGTGTATTTCGCCGTGGACTTCAGAGCATCCATCGAACTGGATGGCCGCTGGCTTTCGGATGCCACAAAGAAAACCTATGCAGAGATGAAGAAGACAGAAAACATCTCTGATGCCTTGAATGTGCAGTCCTTTGTAGGGACGCCCACCTTGAAACTGACGCTGATGCCCGGAGTGGGTATATACGGGATATTGGGAGCCAGAGGTGAGATAGACTTCCTGGCCACCGCCCGGATAGGCAACGGCTCCAATGTTAAGAAGGGCTCCGGAGGCGGAGTCTACGGAAGCGTAGGCGGAGGCGTAGGAGTCGACCTGCTGTGCATGAAGTTCAAGAAAGAAATAGCGAAGGTGGAGATCAGGACCGGGGTATTCAAGGAGAATAAAAGTTTAAAAACTTCCGCATCCACAGGCTCTGTGACATCCGATACAGATGACGCTATTGTGGAGACAGACAGGCTGGAACTCTTTGACCTGGAGGGAGAGGAAGTGAGTTATCTGGGAACCGATCCCGCGGGTGACGATGTGCTGGAAAGCGCAGGACTGGGACTCCAGGCTCCGGACAGCATTGAAAAACAGATGATCATGGTTGACAACTGCGCGGAGTATGTGAGGCCGCAGATCGCTTATTACAACGGCACCAGGATCCTGACCTATCTGAGCAAGACCGGAACCGGCACCACAAATATCGCCTATTCCATTGATAAGGGTTACGGCTTCTCCAAAGCAGTGAGGATCGATCCTGACAATGAGGGCATGGATTCCACCAATGATATGCTCGTGCACAATGGAAAGGTGTATATCGCATGGTCTCATACGGATACACTGCTGGATGAGGACGATATCTCATACAAGGAAGGCGATACGGATGCGGACATCTCCAAAGCAAAGGAAGTCCTGAAGTCGTCAAACATAAAGCTTGCCGTATATGACCTGGCCACCGAAAAACTGTCAGAACCCATAACCGTCACAAATGACCAGTTTGTAAACAGCAATGTCAAAGTGTGCACCAGCGGTGACGATGTGGTCATGTATTATTACAAACGCGACATCACAAAGGCCACGAAGGTAAGCGAGCTTATTTCCCACAATACCAATTATTCGAGCTGGGCATCGGTGAAATATGACACGAAGACAGGGACATTGGGAAAAGAGACATATGTCAGCATCAAACATCCGAATATTACGGATCCCCTGGTTCTCACTTATCAGTGCGAGAGCTGTACTGTGGATGATGATGAGTGGGAATTCGCCGTGTATTCCGTGGACAGGAATCTGAACAATTCCGGTGTCTCTTCGGTCATAAACGACAAGGAACAGGTGGACGCCGAGATATGGCTCAAAGCAAAGAATCTGACGGAAAATAAGGACTTCGACCCGCTTCTTTTGGACAGCGGAAATGTGGGCGATGTCAAAATAAACATCCTCTCTGACAGAACCATGGTGACCTGGCTCACCGATCTGGAGACCCTGAATTCCTTCAGCATTGACAGTGTGTTTGAACCCACGGTCAGCGCCAACGGTATCGAAGGACCGTCAATTTTTGAGCACGTTTTGAAGGGAGACACAAATGACAACGGAATAAAATATTCCATACCCACCAACCCCTTCAACTTTGAACCTGATGAAGACAATACAATGAATATTTCCCAGTATCAGGTGGTGTCGGGAGCGGATGGCAATGTATACCTGTTTATGCTTGCCCCCGGCGAGGAAGAGATCGATGTGGATATGGAGGGCAATGTAAACGCCGATCAGGGCATTGAGATATACGGCGCCACTTATTTCCATGAATCCGACGATGATGAAACTCAGGAAAGGATCGGATGGGGTGATATGGTCCAGGTCACCGAATATAAGAAGGCCATAGATGAGATAGCGGTAGCCGTGGACGAGAATCACAACGCCGTTATGGTCGCCAATATTTTTGAAAATACGATCAATGAAAATGGACTTGACAGCGGCAATTACAAACTTGTGGAACTGGACTGCAAGCCGGTTTCCAGCCTGAGGATAGAGGAAGAGCCCACGCTTAGTTACAACTCGCTCTATCCTTCTCCGGGAGAAAAGGTGGATGTGAGTTTCAGTATCGTAAATGAGGGACTCATACCTGCGGAAAATTACCGCATAGATGTGGTACAGAATGTGCTTGGAAACAAAACTCCCATTGTGGATCCCATATGCTGGGAAAGCAGTGGTGACACCATATTCTCAGGCGAGACAAGGGAGTATACCATAGAGTGGCAGATACCCGATTATGCGGATACGCCGGATCTGATCTCGCTCACTGTGAGTGTAACGGAACTTGAGAAGGATGACGACTCCAAGGAATACGGGACTGATTCCGCGACCCTTGATCTGGAAGGAGACTACGATCTTGAAGAGGTCAAGGACCCGTATATCGTCAGCGGACAGGAACTGGCGAGTTATCTTGATATGCTGAAGAGCAAGATAAATTCCATAAGCACCAATGCGCTTACAGAAGAGGAGGCTTTGATCCTGACCCAGTCCTTCAGCGATGATGAGGTGTTCAGATATGAAGATCTGGTAAATCTGTACAATGTGAACAGTGTGACCGATCTGAGAAACGCCGACAAGTCCAGGATAAACGAAGATGACTGGTACTGCTTTGTATATCTTGAGAACAACGGAAATATGGATGCTGCAGACGTGAAGGCAACTCTCTACAGAAACACCACGGATGAAAGCACTGAACGGGAAAAGCTGGGTGAGAGTGATCCTGTTGATATGTCCACAGACAGTTCCAAAGCGCTGGTGATACCGGTGGATGGGGATAAACATGAGATATACGACGAATACGGAGTGTTGAACGGCGGTGTGGATATTTCCGTTTCCGAAGTCACAACAGACGATCAGGTATGTATCTATGATTACACCGCGGAAAATGTCAGTCTCAGTCTGTCGGACGATGATGACAATGAACTGGAACTTAAAGAGGGCGACAGCGAGATGCTGAATATCGTCAGTAAACCCTACGACAAGCTTAAAGATCTGAGCTATACATCATCGGATTTCAATGTGGCCGTAGTCTCAGAAGATGGTGAGGTGACGGCAGTCGGACAGGGTACCGCCGTGATATCCGTATACGACGCCAATTCCGATGATGTGGAGGGCAAAAAACTGGATATCAAGGTGACTGTGACCAGCAATAACATCGTAAGCAGTCTTTCCGACAATCGTCTGACCTTCGCCGGAGTTAACGAAGGGGATACAGTGTATCTGCTGAAGGGCGGCAGCTACGAGCTGGAAAGCGGTCTGACGATCACGTCTTCCGTGAAGAACGCAGTCTCCTTCAAGAAAAAGAACAACACCTTCAAGGTCAAAAAGGACACTGCGCTTACTCTGACAAAGGGAAATGAGAGCAAGAGTATAAAAATATTGGCCGTAACCGTTAAAAAATCCGCACAGACCTTTACCAGCAGACGCAGGTACATCACTCTGGACGAACTGCTGAAGTCTGACGGGCATATATTGCCGGATCTGATAGATGGAAAATACAGTGTGACCGTTACAGACAAAAAGGGTATCCTGTCCGGGATAGAACTGCCTGTTCCCGAAAGTGTGGCTGACATGGAGTTGAATGATTTCAAGTTCTTTGCCTCCGGTAATAAGGGCTCCGCAACAGTCAAGGTTACCATAGGCAGCAAGGCTTTCAAAGTCACACTCAAGAGCACCGGATATCCGCTGCTCGAAGGTACGGACGATGAAAATGTGGTCTCGGTCTTTGAAGATAACTGCGTCACATTTGATTCCCTGGAAGACCTGGACACCGTGGTTCTCCTGAAAAACGGCAAATATACCCTTGAGAGCGGCGTCACTGCAGAACCCTTGACAAAGAACGCAGTCAAGGTAAATGAAAAGACCCGGAAACTGTCACTCAAAAAGGAAACCGTGCTGAAACTCTCCCGTACTGCGGACGGAGAGACAGAGACCAAGACCGTGCTTTTGAATTATGTGAAGATCAAGAAAAAGACTGTGGTCCTGGCAGAAGATTTGAAGACTGTGAAACTGGATCAGCTTTATACCGGCGCGTATGAACTGGTGCCTGATGTGAATACTGATGAAAATTCATACATCATCAGTGTCAAGGACAAAAAGGGCGTTCTGGACAATGTGCTGATCCCCGCATACTATGAGTACGAAAGCCTGCCCAAACTGTCCGAATGCTCACTGAACGCCACCGGAAATAAGGGCAGCGCCACAGTGACCACAACCTTCGGCGGAAAGAAATTCAACGCTACGGTGAAGTACAAGTGATCAGGCGATGAAAGATCTGCTCTGTACTGAGAAAACCATCGGATAGTTAAGAAGGTCGGCAGCCCCGAAGAGGGGCTGCCGATTTTTTATTATAAAATATTTGTGCAGGATATGTTTTATGTTATGATTAGTTTTGTTAAAATATAATGATAAAAAATGGAGAAAAGAGCATGAATATTTATATTTTGGAAACTCCTATAAAATCTTGTGCACAGGAGGAGATTTCTCAACTAAAAGACAGTATATATGCTGCGGTCCTGACCACACAGGAATGGGAACAGCACAGGGACAGTTTTGACATGGGGATCGAGCTGGAACCTGATGTGTCAAATATCCACAACACAAAAGCTGAGGTAAATTACGACTCACTTACGGGAACTTTCAGGATACCTGACCGGAAAGATCTGAAGGAAAAGGATTCTCGTTTTGCATTTGCACTTGACGAAAAAGGGATCGTGTTTATTGACAACAGCGGCAAAGCTGTACAGATGATCGAGAACATCCGCCGTACAAAATATTGGAGGGAACCCAGCATAGAGAGGTTCCTCTATGATTTCCTTGAACAGATAGTGATGGATGACCTGCCGCTCATGGAGCATTATGAGGATGAGCTGAACCGGATCGAGGATGACATACTGGCTGATCAGGAAAATGGAAATCCGGTGAGGGTAAATGAGATCCGCAGTGATATCCGAAAACTTCTGGTCCACTATGAGCAGATCATAGATATGACTCAGGAACTTGAGGAAAATGAAAACGGTTTCTTCAGCGAGGACAATCTGAGATACATTCATCTGTTCATGAATCTGCTGGCCAGAAGATATGATTCTGCTGTATCCTTAAGGGATCACACCATGCAGGTCAGAGATCTGTACAATGCTCAGATGGATATCCGCCAGAACAGGACCATGACACTCCTGACCGTCATCACCACTATATTCATGCCTTTGACACTGATAACCGGGTGGTATGGGATGAACTTTGCATATATGCCGGAACTGGGCTGGCGTTATGGCTATTATGTGGTCGTTGGAGTGAGCATTGTAGTGGTTGCTTCGTGTCTGGCGTTCTTTAAGAAGAAAAAATGGCTGTAAATGCGAATAAGACCGGAAGGGTAAAAAGACATTAAGTGCGAGTAAGACTTGAAGAGTAAATAGGTACGGAAAGGCGAATATGTGCTGATAAGTAGTGCGCAGATGTCATGATTCTGCGGAAGGGTTGTGAAAATGAAAGTAAAACAGAATATCCTGAATAAGAAAACTTTGATAACACTGGCCAGTGTGGTGGGTTCTTCCGCGCTTATGGCTTTTGCCATGGCGCTCTTCATGCATGAAGCAGATCTGCTGCCTGCAGGTTTCATGGGTGTGGCGAAGCTTGTGAGTATGATCGGAGAAAAAGCTGGACTCAATATAGACACATCGGTGGTACTCGTCTGTATAAATTTTCCTGTTGCCCTCATCTGTGCGAAAAAGATATCAAAGAAATTCGTTTTTTACTCATTGCTTCAGGTGTTTTTATTATCCTGCTTCATGCAGGTGGTACCCACATTTGTTCTCTTTGAGGAGATAGAACTGAATGTGATATTCGGGGGCTGCATATACGGGTTTGCTGTGGCACTTGCCCTCAGGGGCGGCGCCTCCACAGGAGGAACGGATTTTATCGCCCTCTATGTGGCAAATAAAACCGGAAAAGAGATCTGGATACAGGTTTTTATTTTCAATTGTGTGACTCTGGCCATTTTCGGATATCTGTTCAGCTGGGAAAAGGCGGGTTATTCCATTGTGTTCCAGTATATCTCCACCAAGATGGTGACCACCTTCCATACCCGTTACAAGCGCGTGATGATGCAGATATTCACCAAAGAACCGGATCTGGTGGTGTCAGAGTATCTGAAGCATTTTAAACATGGGATAACGGTGATCAAGGGAACCGGCGGATATACCGGCGATGAAACAGCCATATTGCTTTCGGTCACCTCTTCTTATGAACTTCATGAGGCGATGGAGGTGGTCAAGGAGGCCGATCCCAAAGTGATCATCAATGTGACCAAAACCAGTCAGTTCGTCGGGAAATTCGCCCAGCCCACCATATGAAAATGCAGATCCTTCCGCATTTTTGATCATAGGAAAATAGTGTATATTTGTCCCCCGGTGCAGACATCCTGCACCGGACGATCATCAGTTTTCTTTGACTGTTATTTTTATCTTGTAGGTCTTGTTGTTTACTTTTGTCGATATCACGGCCTGCCCCTTGCTTCTGGCGTATACACAGCCGTTTTCGTCAATGAAGACAACCTTGGGTTTACTGCTCTTGTAGTTTGCGGTCTGATGGATATTCTTTATCCCGAACTGTTTGATCTCACCCACAGTCATATCGGCTTTGCCATTATTGTCGGTGTATTCTTTTCCGTCAAAGACTGTCAGCGGGTCTTCCGCACAGACTGTGGTTTCAAAGAGGATGCCGTTATAGGAGCATGTTATATC
The DNA here is from genome assembly GCA_024695225.1 of Lachnospiraceae bacterium. Lineage (GTDB taxonomy): Bacteria > Bacillota > Clostridia > Lachnospirales > Lachnospiraceae > JAEELB01. Next base: position 193 of record JAILIO010000086.1, on the reverse strand, counting down.
GCTCGTGCCCCATGCCTTTGCAGTCACTTTTCCGTTCATTTTGGGACCGGATCCCACAACCTCTGCAACATCAGGTTCTGATGAAGACCACAGGTCAGCTTTGCTGTTCTTTACCCGGGGGAATTTAATGGTCTCCGCCTTTCCCTTTGTGATATAGGTCACAGCTTTGGTGGGTACGGGGGAAACGGTGACT